>JAIBBA010000020.1 GCA_019694895.1 Chitinophagales bacterium | reverse complement strand
AATTTCAAATTCTCTTTCTGAATTTGGTTTTACTCCCGATGCTAAAAGCATAGTCAAAGATTTTAAAACCCTTGAACCTGTGCCACCTATTGCGAATACAAATAAACGTGCCATTTTATTATTTCTTAATTAAGGTTTCCAAAAAGTTGTGTTTCTACAATTTGTGCTGAATCTTCTAATCAACGGAATTGTACTTATGATTAGGAAGAAAATAAAACTCCAAATTGCATTTGAAAGGCCGAAACCCATACAATCTGCAATGGAAAGATTTAACTGATTACAAAAATCACCTGCGTTTACGGTGTTAAACGGAATTGTAAAAGCAATTAGAAAATTCAACACAAAAATCAGCAATGCAAAAATCCACCAATGGTGTTTTTTGTTCCACCTCGAACTGTCAATAATGTGATACTGCAAAGCGTAAACAAGTGCAGTAATGATTATCATTATCCAACCAATGTAAACATACCAAGGGGTTCCAATGTAATCAGTGCAGGTAATGTCCCAACCTCTAAGTTGGTCTCCCATATCAGTTGAATAGAGAGGCATAAGCCCAAACCATTCATATAAACTTGCGAAAAATTCTTTCATATTGTTTTTACTTTTTAATTGTTATGCTAATTGAATTTATAGCGTTTGAATTTGATTTTGGATAGAAAGCATCGCTAATACCTTCAATCAAATATTGTAAGCCAAAAGTTTTTAGTTGTTCGTTTTTGTCGTTCAAAATGTTTGAATCGTCTATTGATGTGGAATTGAAAACCCAACTTGGCGTTTTTCCAACTATTTCAATTTTCAAAACCTCTTCTCGTAATTCACCTGTTTGAAGTTTGAGTAAATGTGTAAATCCAGAAAGCGAAGCATCATTTTTGTCTGTAATCGTTTCAACTTTCAGTTGATATTTTGTGTTGCTCAAAATGTAATTGCTGGTGTCCAAAAAATAGTTTGCATCTTGTAAACTATTTGATAAATCAACTGCTACATTAAAGCCAAATAATCCTTTGGTTTGATTATCTTTTGATGTGGAAGCATCTGAAATAATTTTTGCGTTTAATTCTTTTGCACTAAAACTGCCAATCTTCGGACTGTAAAGAATTTTGTAGTTAGGTTCGCTTATTCCCTTGATTGATTGTAATACCAATCTATTTGAGTAACCGCCTTTAATGTTGTCCAAAACCTTTTTGTTTAAAATAGTACTGATTTGTTGTGTGCTACCAAATATCCAAACATAATAAGGTCTTTTACCTTTAAACGAAAGCGGTTTATCGGTTTTATCGTAATACAAACCGTCAAAATTTGATTGCAGTTGAATAACTACTGCCGACAGGTCAAACTCTTTTAATTTTTCAGCAAAATCAATTTTGATTCCAACACCTTGATTATTCAAATAATCTTGTGCATTTGCATTTTTGCCTGGGCTGAAAACAAAATCAGAAATTAGCACCGCAGCATTTTTATTGTTTACGGTTTTTAAAACGGTACTTAAAATGTTTTTCAAGTCAGAAACACTTCTGTCTCCACCTCTTTGTTTAAAAACCGAAGGTTCTAATTTTTCAATGAAGTCTTGAATATCAGCAGGCAAAGCATTTTGCTTTTGATAAGGAATTGTTTTGTTGATGTAGTTCAGGTTTAAACTGTCGCAAAGTCCGCTAATTTTAAAGTCGCCCAATAAATTGTAAATGGCAGTTTCAAATTCCGTTACTCCTTTCACATAGCCGTCCATACTTGCAGAATTTTCAAGATAGACATTGATATTAAATGTTTCTTGTGTCCCATTTGTTAGCGGTTGCCAAATATCGTTGGCTGTCAAGCCAACATTTTTTGCCTTAAAGTATTTGACCAAATACGATACAACTTTTATGTTGTCAATTTCGCCTTTGTCGTTTTTGAACTGCTGAAAACCTTTTTCGTCAGAACCCGAAATTTGCTTTAACAATTTCTGATATTCCTGCTCGTCTATTTTTTTGTCGTTGTTTGCAAAAGTCAATGCTTGTTCATTGAACGAACCGAACTCCGATTTGCAACTTGTCAACATCAGAAAGAGCAGTATAAATGGTAAGTATCTTTTCATCGTCATATATTAAATGGTGTCTAATGTAATAAAATCAGTCAAATTGTAGCGTTGGAAAAAAACGGCTCTTTTGATTTTGCCTTGCGTGTCGGGTTGTGCGGTTGGGGCAAAAGCAAATGTGCCGTTTGTGCGGTGGGCTAAAATTGTTTTTAAAAAATGTGCGGTGGGAAAAAATAAAAATACAGAAGCGTTGGCTTTTGGGTCGGCTGTCTGATGGGTCATTTGTCCCGTTACTTTATGTTTATTTCTGTCGTTCATTCTTGCTGTGTCGTCTTTTAGGCTTGCAGGTAACTTGTTTATTGCCGCAACCCCATTTCGCCTAACACCCCAAACCGGAAGCTAAAGCGAAACAAAAGTTAATTTACAAGCAATTTGCTATCTACAAATTTACACTTCCGGACGGATTGAAGGTTAACGGAAAACCGTGAATGTGAATATGTCACAAAAATGGATGAAATTTAAGGTGTAAATGCCCGACAGAAATGGTTTTCAGCTGCATTTTGGACAAATATTGGTGCATTTGTGGTGTCACATTTTGGGGAATAGCCTGTAAGTATGTTTGCCGCCTTTGTAGCAGCTCGCCCACGTGGGTCGCAGTGGTTTTATTTGCCGGTCTGTGCTTTGATCAGGACAATCCGGCAATTTTCCCGGAAATGCTTTTGTTTAATGTGGCTTTAGGTGTCCGGTTCGGAAATATATATCAACGCATCCTGTCCATCGACTTCACTAGATCTTCATCTTTTTTGATGTTGTAGCGAGCGAGGAAGGAGGTGATCATAATGACAGCGGGAATGCCGAAGATAAATGCTAGTCGGAGGTTTTCTCCATCGGTTTTCATATAGGCCAGGGCTGCCATGACTGCCGCGAGCAACATGGTGGTAGCACAAAAACGCATCTGCACCCGGCGGTCTTTATACATGGCAATGATAAATCCCTGCAATAACGCAATTCCAACAGCTACTGCTGATGCGGCTACATTATCCTTTCCTGTTAAGCCATCTGCTATATCAACAAACAAAAAAGCAATTGCGGCTATTGCTGCCAGTGCCAGAAATATAGATTGAATGCGTTGCCACATAGTAAACTAATTTCCTGCAAAGATAGGCATCAGATATCATTCTATTATTTCCACTACAGGCGCCTACACTGCCCGGTCATACTCATAAAAATTGAGATGACAGATACTCAATTCGAAATTGAAATCAATTTGCCAATATTTCCACTTGGCGTAACGAGCTTGGCCGTATACATTCCTGAAGGAACAGATACCTCTAATATATTTTGCTGCTGCGTTACAATTGTTTCCGATACCAATTGACCTGTCATGTTATAAATAAATAAACGAGATGGCTCTGTCACTACTTCATCGAAATAAATATATATACGATTTGCATTAGCATACATTGAAACAGCTTCATCATTCTCTGTCATGTCTTCTCCCTCTAACCTGCATGATGCCGTTGTGAAAGTTTGCACCTCTGAATAGTCGGACAACGAACCATCCAAACAAGCGCAACGCACCTGCCATTCATAATCTGTACTACATTCCAATCCATTTAGTTTAGTACTTGTTTTATCAGGCGGAACTGTTTTAGTTTCCCATGCCCCTCCGGGTATCCGGTAAGACACTTCGTAATGATCTATATCAACACGTGGCTCCCAATATACTTTAGCCCAATGTGAAGCAGTTGTGCCGGTTCCTACTGCATCTGTAGCAATACAAATTAATCCTTCACCCGCCAATATCGGCGTATTTGGCGTCCAGTTGATGGCATAGTCATAAATCTTAATGGAGGTTGGTACCGGAACAAACGGCGTGCTTTTATGAATTGAAAGCCGCATCCAGCCATAATATTTCAACGGACCATTTTTTAATCTGAAACCAATGTATTTAACCACTGCTGATGGCATTCCCGCTGTCCAACAATAATCCATCATGCTAGAATACATGGCAGGGAAGCACTGCTGATAAAATAATTCAACATTATTGTTGAAATTCAAGGTATTGTTAATAGGTGTATTTGCAGGTAAAATTTGCGCAAATTTTGCACTAAGATTTGCAAATAATGCACTTGACCATGTATAAATATTAGTCGATTGCATGGTGTATGCAATTCTGGCACCATTAATACCATCTACCCCCAGATGATCGTAATTTACAGCAGATGCTGTATATGATGTATAAAAATAAAAGGCATTAAAAATGAAATCCGTAATTGCATCACCGGTAACATCAAGATGCAGCGTGTCATACGGACCTGTACTTTGCAAAACTTTGTCGGGATTGATATTCGTGTAGATGACCTGACCATCAGCTTCATTCTGAATGGCTAATACAGTTGCAGCCATTGTAGAATAAGCTGCAAGTCGCGAAGGGGTAGTTGCAATTTTCATATTGAGTTTTATTGCAAATTTAATATAATAAAACTCAACTTCCACTTACATAAAATAGTGAAACGCGCACAATGGCCATAAAATGGGATAACATTAGATAAATTTATATGCTATTTGGACTGAATTAGCGTCAATTTTATGTCTATAGGAGGGTTAATTCCAATAAAACGCCTATTTAAACTTGATTCCCCGACTAAGAAATACAGCTCAGATTGCAACTCACCGGCAAGAAGAAACAAGAGGAGATATTCAGCAGCTCGTTTAAGGTCATATAAATGACCATCACACACATTTCTCCTACCTTTGCCACATGCGCTACTTTGCAGAAATAGCTTATCGCGGTACACATTATGTTGGCTGGCAGATACAGCCGAATGGCGTCAGCGTGCAGCAGAAGGTCAATGAAGCCCTCAGAAAAATTCTGCGCGATGAAGAAATTGCCTGTGTTGGCTGCGGTCGCACAGATGCCGGCGTTCACGCTACTCAGTTTTTTCTGCATTATGATACGTATGCCGAAATACCCGAAACTTTTCTGCTGCGTATGAATACCGTGCTCCCCGACGATATTGTGGTAAAAAGCCATTTCCCTGTTGCCGAAAATGCTCATGCCCGCTTCGATGCAACCCTTAGAGCTTATGAATATTTCATCTCTTTCAATAAAGATGCCTTTGGTCCCGACAGAGTATTATGGCGGCATTTTCGCGACCTCGATTTCGACCTGTTGCAGGCTTGTTGCGAGGTGATGAAAAAGTATAACGACTTCCCTTCTTTCTGCAAAAGCAAACAGGGCTCGAAAACAACTATTATCAATCTGCAGGAAATCTATTGGCGACAAGAAGGTGATACATACATTTTATTCATCAGTGCCGACAGATTTATCCGCGGTATGGTACGATTGGTTGTAGGGGCGATGATGCAGGTAGCCCGCGGAAAAATGACAATTGAAGAATTTGAATCGGGTATCCAAAAAGGTGAACGCCTGAAGCTAGCTTTAAGCGCTCCGGCTCACGGATTGTATTTGATGAGGGTGGAGTATCCATACCAATTCGGCACATTGCCTGAGTGAAAATAGTTCCATAAAGGCCTGAACACTAGCCCTTGGCCAAATAAATTTGGGATTGTAAGACATTTGTCCTATTTTTACAGACAAATGTCTATATACCATGGCTGCCGTAAAGCAAACTTTGGAAAAAAAACTTGATAAAGAAATCGGTATTTACTTTCAAACTACCGTGACTAAAGAGTTCAAATTCGATGACAAAAAGAGGATCACATACGAGGATTTTCTTTCAGACAGGATGTTGATTATAGCCGCAATCAGAGTAGGAATACCCTATTCACTATTTGAATTAATTCAAATCTACACCCCTTTTTCAGAAAACGATTGGGCTGATCTTCTGGATGTTTCGACAAAATCTTTACAGCGATATCGCCAAGCCTCACAACATTATTTTAAGTCATTTCATTCTGAAAAAATTATTGAAATGGCAGAGGTCACTAAATTAGGTCTGGAAGTTTTCGAAGATATGGACAAATTAAAGCTATGGCTTAACACTCCAAATTTTGCGTTGGGAAAAATCAAACCCATCGAGTTATTAAAAGACTCTTACGGCAAAGATTTAGTTACCTCGGAATTGGTAAGAATTAATCACGGAATTCTGGTGTAAGTTGTGGAGGTATTTAGATTAGCACGAGAGAAATATGCTCATGCGCTCTCCGGAAAGGGATCAGCTATTAAAGGTGCGCGATGGAATTCAGTCGGTGTTGAACTAATTTATACCGCCTCGAACAGGTCGTTGGCAATGGCTGAAGTGGCCGTGCACCTCACACTCGCTACATTGCCCGGCGATTTTAGGATGTTTACTATTCATATCCCTGACACTATCGCCATTAAGGAAGTCAAAATGAAATATCTTCCAACCAACTGGCAGGAATTTCCACATCCTGCCACTACACAACGTTTCGGTGATGAGTTCGTAGCGGCTAATAAATATTGTGTGTTAAAAATACCTTCGGTAGTGACACAAGGAGATTTTAATTACCTCATCAACCCTTACCATGCAGATTTCAAGAAAATAAAAATCATTGAAATAGTAAATTTCCCATTCGATAAAAGAATAGTTAAATAGGATTTTACTGCAATTACTTTTCTACAATCGCCAACTTCGCAAACTTCAACAGCAATTTCTTCTGCCCCGCTTTATGGAAATTAATTGTCGCCATTAAGCCATCATTCTGACCTTCTAAAGCTGAGATTGTTCCAAATCCGAATTTCTGATGCTCCACTTCCATGCCGGCTTTTAATTCTTCCGGAAAAGCCACTTTGAATCCTGCTGAAGGTGCATGCACATAGTTTTGAACCGGGGCTACAGGCTTGGCTTTCGCTATCGGTGTGGCATGCTCATATGCCTTGTCGAAAATATTTCTTTCATCCTGCCGCGATGTCTTATTGTAACCAACATATGTGAGCAGATTTTGTGGTATCTCTTCCAGAAATCTACTCGGTTCGCAATATTCCAGATTGCCATATTTATATCGCGAAGCAGCATGTGTCAACACCAGTTTCTTTTCTGCCCTTGTGACCGCTACATAAAATAATCGTCGTTCTTCTTCCAGCTCATCGCGAGAGTTTACAGACAATGCACTTGGAAATAAATTCTCTTCCAACCCAACAACAAATACACTCTTAAACTCCAATCCTTTTGCCGCGTGTATGGTCATCAGTTTCACGGTTTCATCTTCATTCCCTTCCTGATCGGCATCGGTGAGCAAAACTACTTGTTGCAAATATTCTGCTAAGCTGCGAGGACCTGTATTTTCCGTTGGTAATGTTTCTGTGAAATAAGGAGAATTTGCTTCATCAGGTGAGGCAAATTCTTTGATGGAGTTCAACAACTCCTGCACGTTTTCGTATCTGCTCAGTCCTTCTACACTCTGATCGTTATAGAGCTCTTTCAGTATGCCTGTAGATTTTGCAATATGACTGGCTACTTCATAAGCATCTTTCGTTTCCAACATGGTTTGAAAACTCCTGATCATGGTAATAAAATCGGTAAACAATTTCCGTGTGCCGGCATTAAATGGCAATAGATCGATATTCTCTGCCATGGTAAACAAGCTCTTCTCATTATCTGCCGCGAAAACAGTTAATTTTTCAAATGATGTTTTTCCGATACCGCGAGCGGGATAATTGATCACCCTTCTAAACGATTCTTCATCATTCGGATTTACTGTCAGCTTCAAATATGCAACCAGATCCTTTATTTCCTTGCGCTGATAGAACGACAATCCACCATAAATACGATACGGAATATTCAATCTGCGAAGTGCCTCTTCAAACGAGCGACTTTGCGCATTGGTGCGATACAAAATGGCAAATTCACCATTTTTAAAATGATCGCGCATGCGTTGTTCGAAAATCTGATCGGCAACAAGTCTTCCTTCTTCATTATCACTCATCGCGCGAATTACCTTGATGGTATCGCCTTCCGTATTATCTGTCCAAATGGTTTTTGCGAGCTGGTGTCTGTTTTTACTGATGATCTGATTTGCTGCTTCCACAATCACTTTCGTGCTGCGATAATTTTGTTCCAGTCGGAATGTTTGCACCTCAGGAAAATCTTTCTCAAAATTGAGGATATTGGCAATATTCGCTCCGCGGAAAGCATAAATACTCTGTGCATCATCACCCACTACGGCAATATTCTGATACACATCTGCCAGTCGGCGCACAATAGCATATTGCAAATGATTGGTATCCTGAAACTCATCTATCATCACATATTTAAAGCGATGCTGATATTTATATAATGAGTCGGGAAACCGCTCGAATAATTCATGTGTCTTCAACAACAGATCATCAAAGTCCATCGCCCCGGCTCTGAAACATCGCTTGGCATACTGTTGATACACCTCCGACATTTTAGGTCGACCGTTTGCTTCATCCTCTGCGATAAAATCAGTATTATTTGCGTATTCTGCCGGACCAATGAGATTATTCTTACATAGCGAAATGCGATACAAACAATAACCCGGTTTATACAGTTTATCGTTCAATCCCATTTCCTTCACAATATTCTTCAGCAGATTTTTTGCATCATCGGTATCATAAATGGTGAAATTCTGCGGGTATCCGAGTTTATCTGCCTCACTACGCAGGATACGAGAAAATACCGAGTGAAATGTCCCCATCCACAAACTCCGCGCATCACCGCCCATCACTTTTTCGATGCGGTTTTTCATTTCTCGTGCTGCCTTGTTGGTAAATGTCAACGCAAGAATAGAAAAAGGGTCTATCCCTGTTTCCATTAAATAAGCAACACGATAAGTAAGCACACGAGTTTTCCCTGACCCCGGCCCTGCAATGATCATTGTTGGTCCGCTCACATTGGTAACGGCTGCGCGCTGCGCCTCATTCAATTCATCCAAAAAACTACTCACGGAGCAAATTTAAGGAAAGGAGGGGAATGGTGAGCGGTGAATGGTGAGTGGTGAGTTTTTTGAGTATGACCGACTTTGCGCCTTAGCCTATTAGCTGTCTTTGCGCGAAAAAATGGCACGCTCAATATTTTTTCCTCATACAATCCCCCCCCTAATACTCACCCACTCACCCACTGACCCACCCGCCTACTCGGCGAGGTAAACTCACCCACGCTCATTCCTTCACAAACAATTTCCATGCATAAGCATTTTCATTTGATATGCGGAGGAGATAGATTCCGTTGTTTAAATGTGATACCGGATGCTGTACATCTTTGCTAATCCAGAGACATTGACCTGTTGTTGAGAACAGTGCATAGGTGAAATCCATTCCCGCAGGAGCAATAATATGCAGCACATCATGCACGGGGTTTGGTGAAATAGTAATTTGTTGCCCGATTACATCTGAAATGCTTTGCTCAATAACGGTAAATGCAACACATTCTGAAGTATCAGCACAAATACCATCATTCACAATAACAGCATAATTACCGCTTACCTCCGGAATAAATGCATTTCCCGTTTCACCTTCAATAATACTATTGTCGTCGCAATTGATCCATTGAAACGTAGCATCAGTTTCTTCCGCTGCAATGACATCTTCATTCGCAACAATTCCTACATTGATATTACACCAGGAAATAAAACAATATCCACCCGCACCGTTTGCCGGAGCTCCGCCATTGCCGTTTCCACCACCACCGCCACCGCCATAATTCGCGCCGACAGCAGCAGGATCAGTTACATTGCAAAATGCATCTGTAAATCCGGCGCCTTTTCCTCCGTTTCCTCCGGGAGCACCTCCACTGATTCCGCCATCACCACCGGGTGTGAGACAAATACCTGTCCACGCAATGGTATTACCGCCATCAGCGCCATCGCCAACAGCACCTGCGGCTCCACCTCCTCCGCCACCGAAATAAGTATAGTAACCGCCACCCCCGTTTCCGCCGGTATGATTGACAATATTTCCTCCTGCACCAATGCCACCATCACCGCCACCACCAATTTCAGGATTAGGTACCGATACGCCATTTTCTCCGCCTGAAGCACTCAGAAAACCTTCAACACTGGTAGTTCCAACCATCGGACTCACACCGGGTGAACCGACAGCGATTGCAATTACTTGTCCGGGTGTAACGGAATAATTTCCGCTTGCATAACCACCTCCGCCACCGCCGCCGGTTCCATTGTATCCACCGCTTCCGCCCGCGCCAACAACTTCAATAAATATTGTTGTTACGCCATCGGGAACCGTAAATGTTCCGGAAGATGTAAATTCCATGCTGCCGGATTGAGCGAATATGCCGGTGTATACACCAAGCAAAAGGAGGAGTAGTAATTTTTTCATTGTTTGAAGATCAGGAGATAAATATAATCAATCAAATGATGTGATGATTGCCGGATGAAAGCAAGGAAAACATTTAACACATTACTCCTCTTTATCCGACACTGTAAATACGCGTCCTATCAACATTACAAGAAATAATACACCCCAAACAGATTCTATTAATGATAGGTTGCGTATGAGGTGGTTGGGGTTTGAATAGATACTTCCCGTTCCGCTTAAACTGCAGAGGCTGTAATACAAGGCTTCAGAATATGTTTGATAACCGGGAATTAATTCAACACCAAATAAGGTATGATCTGTCAACAAAAATATTTCATAAAAACTCGCCCACCCTATCGCAATCAAAAGATACATCGCCACACTTCCCCATAAACGTTCACGCAGGGTGAGTTTATCTATATAAATATCCTGCAATCCAAGCGCTATCAGATAACATTCAATAAAGCATAATATCAGGTGTACAGCAATCAACACCTGGCTTTTACTTTCATCTCCCGACATCAGAGGAAGCAAGCCAACCACCGACAATATTGCTGCTGCCACTAATAACACAGCAACGATACGCTGCATAACACGATTATCGGTCAATAAGGTTGTCAATCTAAAAAGTATATATACATAAACAGCCTCCGGGATTAACAAGGCCATAGACACCGCCGAACCGGTAGAGCTGCTTCCAAGCGCCGCAGCGATATCACCCATTACCAATACTGAAAATATCAGCATGATCTCAATAAGTGCTACCTGCATGTAGTTTTTTGTCGGCAATAAAGTCTTTCCGAATTTGCGTTGCCCTGTTTCCATAAGATAAAATTACACTAAATATTAACAAAAAGAGCCGACCCGGAAAAGATCGACTCTTATATAAAGAAATTCGGACAGCGCTATTTTTCCTTTTTTATTTTTTCGAGGAGTTCTTCCGTTCCGGCCATATCCTCACCATCAGCTTTACCTAGGGCAATAGCCTTTATCGCCCATTCTTCAGCCGAAGCATATTGCTTTGTTTTATACAACAAGGCTGCATAGGTATCCATGGCAAAATAGTCGGTAATAGTTGGCAGATAGGGCTGAAACCATGAAATGGCTGTTTGAAGAATTTTTTGATCATCGCAGTTTTCATATAAATTCCATGCCGCAGCATTTACGGTGCCTAAATATACTTCTTTATTCGTAGCAATGTAATTCGACATAAGATTAGCCAAACCATTATTATCGCCGACTGACATCATGTAATTTAATCGCAAGTAAAATAATCCGGAAGTGTCTTCAGGAAAATATTTTTGCATTAAATTTTCAGCACTGGTCATTAATTCAGGCTTATTTTCTTTAACTGCAGTATTCATAAACCCATAAATAATATTATTGATTTCATCCTGCGCTTCGAATTTATATTTTGCCTTGTAGGTTTCATAATTATCGAGGAAGAATTTTGAGTATTTCTCATTCGTATTAAAAATATACATCACTGCCCACGACACTTCATTAAACAAATCAGTCTGTTGATCGAGCCAAATATTTGGATCTACAGATTTATCGCGTTTCCAGGTAGGGTCATTGGCATCTTTAAAATTCTTGGCATAAAATTCGGGCCAGTTCATTTTTATTTTTGCAGGATCCATTGCATAAACATCTGTTTGATCCATATTCACCACTTTCCTGAAGGTCTCTATAAATTCAGATTGAACATCATTATATCCTAAATGTTTTTCAAGTAATTGACCTGAGCTGTTAAACATTAACATGGTTGGGTATACATTGACTTTATATTTCCGCGCAAATTCAACGCCAAAATCATGCTCACATTCCACCTTGTATGCAATAAAGTGTGCATTGACATAATCAGCAACTTCTTTATTATTGTGGAACATGGTTTCATCCATCATTTTACAAGGGCCGCACCAATAGGTATAGGCGTCTACAAAAATGAGTTTATTCTCTGCCTTCGCTTTGGCATTTACTTCTTCCCAGGTGCCTTGGAAAAATTGCACGTCCTGCGCAAAATTGATCAGCGGGAGGAGTGCGATTAGAACTGTCAGTATTCTTTTCATAATTCAATAAATATTTAACGACACAAAGTAAATCAAACCTATGTAACAAAAGCAAGCGTTTCGGGCGGGCAGACAATCAAATGACAATTAATTTCCGCGAAAAACAAGATCATTAACCTATCATAACCGCTTTTATTCGCATATAAACGCTTATAAGCGGACTAGTATGATGAATCGTCCTACATTTGCAAGTTATGGAATCGATGGATGCGGCAAAAGTGCTGAAACGCTACTTCGGATATGATGCGTTTCGCGATCAGCAGGAGGAGGTAATTAATCACATTACAAGTGGTCATGACACACTGGTTGTTATGCCTACCGGCGGAGGAAAATCGGTCTGTTATCAAATACCGGCCATGATGCTGGAAGGCATGGCAATAGTGGTTTCCCCGCTGATTGCACTCATGAAAGATCAGGTGGATGCACTGGTGACAAACGGAATTAATGCAGTTGCCTTAAACAGTAGTTTAACACCCGATGAACAGCGCATAGTAACGCAAAAAATATTGCGTGGCGAAATCAAATTATTATACATAGCACCTGAGCGATTAATGGGTGATGAAGGTAGGTTGATAGAGCTCTTATCTACCCTGAAAATCAGCCTCATAGCCATTGATGAAGCGCACTGTGTAAGCATGTGGGGACACGACTTCAGACCGGAATATTTAAAACTCGCTAAAATTCGAGAAAAGCTTACGCGGGTGCCAATTATCGCTCTTACAGCCAGTGCCGATGCCCAGACGAGGGCGGATATTCTGGATAAATTAAATATGCCGAAAGCACATATTTCAATATCCAGTTTTAATCGCGCAAACATCAATTATTACATTGAACAAAAACGCGATGCCTATACTGCTATCATTAATTACATCGTGCAACATCAAGGGCAAAGCGGCATAATTTATACATTAAGTCGCGCCAATGCCGAAATGCTTGCCGAGCGATTGACGGCAGATGGATTTGAAGCAGCATATTACCATGCCGGAATGGATGCCGCATCGCGCAATACTGTTCAGGAGGCATTTAAAAAGGATAAAACAAATATCATCGTTGCCACTATTGCATTCGGTATGGGAATTGATAAACCGGATGTGCGCTATGTCATACATTACAACCTCCCGAAAAATATCGAATCATATTATCAGGAAACCGGACGCGCCGGCAGAGATGGTTTGCCTAGTGATGCCATTCTATTTTATAGTTATGGCGATTTGATGCAATTGCGAAGATTTGCCGAAGTAGAAGGCAATCCTGAACGCACCCGCATCATGCTGGATAAATTAATGCGCATGAATGCATTTTGCGTATCGAATATTTGTCGACGCACAATGCTACTCGATTATTTCGGAGAAAAATATCCCGAATCAAATTGCGGATCATGTGATGTATGCTTAAGTCGTAAAACATCTTTCGAAGCTACCACCATTGCACAAAAAGCATTGAGTGCCATTGTGCGCACCGAAGAGCGATTTGGAATACATTATCTCGTAGACTTTCTGCGTGGAAGTCGCAGTGAAAAAATATGGAAAGGTCATAAACAATATAAAACCTATGGCATTGGTGCAGATATTTCACGCGATAAATGGATGCAGTATTTTCAAGAGTTAATCGATCAGCAATATGTAAAACGCATTGCAGAAGGCAGTTACCCGCGATTGCTCATCACTGAAAAAGGCAAGCGTGTTCTACAAGGCACCGAGCAGGTATATTTCACCTTGTCGGAAGAACGTTTGATGGTAGAAAACAGCAATCAGATAGAATATGACAGCCATCTGTTTGACCTCCTGCGCAGTCTGCGAACACGCATTGCCTATCGCGAAAGTTTACCGCCCTATATGATCATGGGCGATAGCACTTTGCAGGAAATGGCGGCTTACTTACCTGTGCAAATTGAAGATTTAAAAGATATCAGCGGATTTGGGGAAGTGAAAATCGGCAAATACGGACCGCAGTTTATTGAAGTGATCAGGCAACATGTGAAGGATCATGCTTTAATGACAAAAATGAGTTCCAAGCGCAAAAGCAAATCGCCGCCGAAACCGAGGACAAAAACACGTCCGGGAATAAACACCTCTGAACAGGAGACCTTAGAAATCTTTCAAACGGGAAAAAGCATAGGCGAAATTGCGGCCATTCGCGAATTATCGCCCAATACCATAGAAGGACATCTTACCGAGTGTTTAGCAGAGGGTTTGATATCAGTTGAAAAGTTCATCAGTCCTGACAAGATGCAAAGGATCATCCAAGTGCGACAGGAAAACCCCGATGCCAAGCTCACCATATTAAAAGAAGCGCTGGGTGATGCCTACAGCTATTTTGAGATACGGGTTACCCTGACAGCAATGAAGCGCAAGGAGAAGGAATCGTCCTGATAATAAGCTAATGCCCATGTTGCAGAGTGATTAATATCATAATATTAATTGCTCAGGGAATAGGATTGTACTGTACCTTTACGATACATAAAATCCACGTATATGAAAAAAATATTGACGGTGCTATTCCTGTTTACATTAAGCAACTATGCAATTGGACAAGACCAGATAGACACCTATATCAAAGATGCACAAACATATATTGCAGCCAAAGATTACAAAAATGCACAGCTCAGTTTGCAGGATGCCATCAATGAGTTGAATAATTTGATCGGACAACAAATTGCAGAATCTTTACCTGCCGAGATCAATGGATTAAAAGCTGATGGTGATGCAACAACAAACTCCGCGGCCATGGGTATGATGGGTGGTGGCATTATGATCAGTAAATCATATTCCAATCCTACCAATAAAAATAATGACGCCGAAATCAATATCGTGGCTAACTCACCGATGATAGCCACCATGGGCATGTACATGAACAATCCTGCTATGCTTGGCGAAGGATATAAAAGTGTGAAAGTTGGCACACAGCGCGCGATTTTAAAATCAGAAATGGAAGATCGTTTTGTTGAAGACGGCAAACCTGAAATACAGATTCGTTCTACCGAAATTCAAATTCCGTTGGGACAAACATTGATTACACTGCAGCTATCGGGATTTGCTACTGAGGCAGATGAGTTAGCATTTGCATCAAAATTCGATCTTGCAAAACTGAAAACGGCATTGGGAGAATAAGGATAAAAGGCGTTGGGATATCAATCCTCTTTCACCTCTTTGTCTTTCACATACCGCACAGAAAAACCATTTGCGCGACGGAAGGAATTTACCTCAATTTCGCCGGTTGAAGGGGTAATACGAATAGCATAAGCTGTTTGTTCCGCATCAGGTGTTGCGGTCCAATAAAAAGCATATTGGTCAATAAAGCCATAGAGATCGCTATTATCTGCTGATATATTAGCGCTTTTGTAACCCCCGGAAACCAAATGCAGACCTATGGTATCAGAAGCCATCATGAGCGGTGCAGCCTTATTGATGCCTCCGAGGTAGTTCATTAATTCCCACCATTCATCCAAAGTTGGCAAATGCCATCCCGGTGGCGCAGCAGCTACCGCATTGCTATAAAAATACAGTCGGCCGTATTTACTGTCTATGGTAGAATCATTATTATAGAAAAAGCTTTTAGGTGTTTTGTAATCCCAGTTCACCGACATCCATTCCTGGTTACCGATTATTACGGTTTTAAAAGGCTTTACGGCATTTACTTGGGCATTCGAAAAGTGGGAAAATCCAAGAATTGCGGTCAATAAAAACAGACTGATTCGCTTTTTCATAGCATTAATTCATACAAATATCGCGCCTTTTTTCTGATTACTCCATCCAATGTTAATCGGCAAACCGGTTGGGCACCATACAGTAGCCCCTTGCCGTAACCTGTTAGTTCTGATTTCCTTTTCCCTTATGCCGATGCTTATCTCCCACATCCCACCGATAGGTTTGTAGTGACTTATTTGCTTCAACCGTTTTTTGATAAATGGCAGCTGCCAGAGCATCGCGTTCATTTTCAGGCATTAAATCTATTATTGAACGCTGTATGTTGAGCAATAAAATCACGTACCATGGATGGTTATTTTTTTGGGCTAGGTCGATACCCTCCTTTGTCAATTCCATACAAGCTTGATGCAATCCCTTTTTTTCCAGCAATGCTGCATAATCTAATAATTCGCGAAGCTGCATCAAGTCACTTTTCCCCACGGAATAATTGCGCAAACTTCGCAACAATTGCTGCATGAGGTGGTTGCGTGTCGACGTGAGGTTTATTCCCTGACCTGCAAATGCTTTTTTGATTGCACCCAAATCAAGAGTCTTTTGTTTTTCGAGCAATGCATACAACTGCATATACTGACGTTGACTGTCGCCTCCGAACCCCTCATGTAATTTTCGAAAATATCCCTTTTCGTTCCGCGTCATCGCCTGAACGAGTGCATATACCTGTGGCCAATCATAATTGCGCATTCGAAATATAACAACTTCAATTGTAACTTGTTGAAATACAAGCTAATGAAATTGAATAGCCAAGATACGAAATCTATTACTTAAGATATATGGTTATCTGCCCGTGATTAGGTCACAGACATTGTTAAAGCCAAAATGATAACGCTTATTTACCCTTAAACTCGGGTTTGCGCTTATTGAGGAAAGCGGTAGTACCTTCAACAAAATCTTCCGTTTCCATGCATTGTCCAAACTGTGTGATCTCCGTCTGATAGCTATCGCCAACATAGCCGCCGCCGCGGAAATGAGCGTTTACGCATTGAACAACCTTGCTCACCGCAACCGGACCTTTGCCTATGATCTTTTTCATGATCTCCTCACATTTGGGCATCAACTCTTCCGGTGAAACCACGTAGTTAACCAATCCGAGCTCTTTCGCCAAAGCAGCGTTAATAGAATCGCCGGTCATGAGGAGTTCCAGTGCCTTACCTTTTCCGATAAGCTCAACCAAACGCTGAGTTCCGCCATAACCCGGAATGATACCAAGGTTAACTTCCGGCTGACCGAAGATGGCATTCTCAGAAGCCACTCGGATATGACATGCCATAGCCAATTCACAGCCACCGCCGAGGGCATAACCATTCACTGCAGCAATGACAGGTTTGTTATACATCTCGATCTTATCGAAAGTATCATGACCATTTTCGCTCATGGTTCTTCCCTGCTCCGGGGTGAAATCGGCAAACTCGCTGATATCGGCACCTGCAACAAATGACTTCTCGCCGGAACCTGTTATAATCACACCTTTTACATCGTCGTTATACATGTATTCCTCGAATACCTCATCTAACTCAACAATAGTTTTAATATTGAGTGCATTCAGGTTCTTGGGCCTGTTAATAGTGATGTAAAGAATGTTTTCCCTTATGTCGATGGCAAGATTTTCGAGTTGCATTATCAGCAGTGTTTAGGGCAAAGATAAGAAGCAATTCTACTTTCCATGGTGCGTGATGCACATTGGGTGTTAACTACATCACCACAATTTGCACCATTGTTACAAGGTCGCTGCACGAAATGCGAAGAAAATAGTATCCTCTTGCCAGTGTTTCAGGCAATTGCAATGCTTCCTGATGGTCGCCGGCATCACGTGCTTCATTGGTCATAAGTTGTGCAACATTATTTCCCGCGGCATCAAATAATCCTATTGAAACCTGCTGCGCATCAAGCAATTGATATTGCAATACGAAAGCACCGTGAATAGGATTTGGAAAAACTAAAAATGAACCATAAGTGGTATCGCTATCAATGGGTTCAGTAAATCCATTTTCAGGCAATAGACGTACTAATGCAAAATTGGTGTTCAGATTTTCACTGGATGTTCCGCCCAAAATAATTTTACCATCATCTTGTATTTGCATGCTATAGGCGATGTCGTCTTCGGGTGTTAAATCAGTAAACAGCATGCCATTGATGCCAAATGTCGGATCAGGTGTGCCGTCACTTAATAATCGAAGCGTGAAAAATGCGGCATTGCCAATTTCGATATAAGCATATCCACTAACAACTATTCTGTTGCTGTCGTCAACTGCTATTGATCGCGCCGAAGCTTCGAGTGGCGTATCATAAATAAAATAGCCGCCATCGGCAAAAGTAGTATCCAATTCGCCGTCGGCAGTTACACGCATCACCATGATTTGGACAGTGTCATTCTCAACTGCTCCTACATAACCGGCTCCGACGATGCGATTTTCAATATCAACTTTCAAGTCTAAAATTCTCCCTTCCTCACCATTGATTGTAGCACCAAATGCACCATCCCCACTAAATGAATTATCCCGCGATCCGTCAGGCATATAGCGCACCAAGCGAGGATATTGCTTTTCATTGTCGTTGACATAATATCCTCCGGCAACAATTCTATCGTCCGGCATTACGGCAATTGCACGAGCAATATTTAAACTCTCAGAAAAATTTGCATCATAATTTAAACCATCTCCATTAAACGTTGAATCGAAAGTGCCGTCTTCATTTAATCTTCCAATTAAAAAAACAGCTTCTTCATAAGCGAAACCGTAACCATAATAAATTCCGGAAAAAAGCACTTTTTCATCTTCCTGATATGCGAGGTCGTAAGTGTAATATAATTCTTCATCCCCTACCGTCAAATTGGCATAGCCACCATTGAAAGTCGGATCTAAACTACCATCAGGATATAATCTTGAAACTACCAGATCATCGTCATAGGCCAGAACGACTATTCTGCCATTTGGCAGGCTCAGTACACTTGTAACTGTGGGATAGCTAATTCCGTAATACAATGCATGTGAAGCAACACCGTTATTTCCAAAGGTAGAATCCAAAACACCCGTTTCATTTACTCTTGCCACAAGCACAAACCCGTTATTTCCGGCAATTAAAATTTTATTATCCGGTGTCAATGCAATGGCGTGTCCATAATCAGCAGAACGCCCGACATTTGCGCGCCACACACCATCTGTTGCGAAGCCATTATCAATTTCACCTTCAGTAGTTACAGCAATTGTGGCAATATCATAATCATTTTGAAAATCTGCATATCCTGAAGCATACAAAGTTTCACCCGACATCACTACGCTTTGACATTCGCTTATACCGGTTGTGAGATCGAATTGGGCAGTACCTGAAGCATTGAAGGAATAATCCAAACCGCCGACATCTGTCAGCTTGCCAAGAAAATAATCCTTTGGATTTGATGCATGATAACAAAAATATGTGTGGTTTTCTTCATCAATAAACAAATCTTCGGCATAATAAATAGTACCCGAATGAGGCAGTTCAAAATAGGCGAAAGTAGTATCTGCAATTCCCTCTGATGTATATCTGTTTATCATTACTGTGGAATTCTTTTCTCCCATTAAAATAAATTTTTCATCGGGAGTAATTGCCATTCTTTTAAGGTTGAAGCCCGCTATGGTAGAATCTATTTGGATGCCGGCTATACCGAAAGTTTCATCCATCAAGCCATCAGCATTCCATTTTGCGAAGAACACATATTGACCGTCAAAAAAATATCCGGACATGACCATACTGCCATCACCAAGTACAGCAATACCGCGGCCATATGAATCATCGCTTACATTAATAAAATAACTGCCATCGGTGCCAAAAGTTGGATCAACCAGTCCATTCGGAAGTATCCGCATAATAGATGCGTAGCTGAGCCCGTATGGTCCCGTATCACCAACAATCACAATTTTTCCATCAGGCAGCAAAGCGGCAGACCGTGCGTAATCTCGTTGAAAATAACCCCATTCATCAAAATAACCATACATAGAAAATCCGTCTGTGCCGAATGTAGCATCTCGTGAGCCATCAGGCATTAGTCGCATGATGAAATAGTCATAATTAAACTCATCAACAGCCGTATTCACAACCTGCCCCACCAACACAATTTTCTCATCAGGTTGTATCAATACTTTTTCTACACTGCCCATTAACGGTGAGCCATAACCATGGCCGTTTACATATTGAATTGCAATGCCGCCGGTACCAAATGCAGGGTCAGGGGTGCCGTCGGGAAATAATCTCGATATGGAAATAAAATAACCGCCGCTTTCATAGATGCTATTTCCAACAATAATGAGTTTGCCATCACTTTGCACCGCGGAAGTATAGCATCTGTCATTCCCGGCACCTGCTGAAATAATTGCAATCCCGTCATCACTAAATGTTGAGTCAACCGTTGACCACTGCGCCTGCAATTTATTGCTGCAAATGAAACACGTTGTTAATATTGCCGGTTTAATCCATGCGTTCATTTACGAATAATTTTAATCGTTGAGGAGGATGCACCTTGTGTTAAACGAACAATATATGGTCCCGCAGGTAAAGCAGTGAGATCATAATTAAATTCGCCAATATTATTTTGCAAGAATACAATCTCACGACCGCTGATATCAAAAAGCTGCAAACGGGTGTTTCCCGATGACGTCGTTTTTGCATGCAAAACATTATTGCCGTCAGTATACATTTGAGTTCCCTGTAAAGTTGCCTCAGAAATACCAACAGCAAGTGTATCGCCTGCAATTATTGCCTGTTCGGGAGTGGCATTGTAGGCGTAATCGTGAATGGTAAGTTTTCGTCCGTCGTTGGCGATAGAACATCGTATCCAACCGAAATATCCTATATCGGTAATATTAGTGAAATGCAATCCAATAAAACGATTTGCCAATTCAGGTTGCCACTTTCCAACAGAATCGGAGAACACGCAGGAAGTAGCTCCAAATCCTGCGGTAAGCG
This sequence comes from Chitinophagales bacterium, assembly GCA_019694895.1. Lineage (GTDB taxonomy): Bacteria > Bacteroidota > Bacteroidia > Chitinophagales > BACL12 > UBA7236. The sequence continues at coordinate 12,949 of JAIBBA010000020.1, read as the reverse complement.
TACAACTATAAATTTTTTCAGCCATGGGCACGCCCCATTCCTCAAAATCTAATTCAGCATTAACCACCTCGCCTTCCTCTATAGCCTTTGCTACATGCCATACACCACCTGAAAGTCCACCTTCACTACCGGTATAAGCTACCGAGTTTTCATTATAGGCAAATAGTTCAGCATAAGCCGAGGCATTGATATATTGAAACAGGTATGGCTTTTCTTCACTATAGAAAGTCCACAGCAACAAATAAAAAGACTGATTAGCGAATTTAATATCAGCAAGACCATCGCCATTGAGGTCAATCAAAGCGAATGCATCGGGTGAATCAAGCACGATATCAGGATCTACATCAGCATAATGCACTTGTGCTTCTGCCGTTTTAACAGCCATTAGTGCAATTGCAGCAGCAGAATAGGCTTCGAGTTTACGATAAACAGTTTTCATCGGGGGTTTGTATCTATAAAGATAGGACTTTCGATCAGATAATGACATGATACACAAGTGCAATAGTCCGTATCTTTGCAACCCAATACATCAAGATGGACGAGCTTATAAACAATGATATTGAAAAGGCTCCATGGCTGCAACAGGTGACAAAAGACCTGAAAGGTGCCGACTTTCGGGAAAAGCTGGTTCATATAAAGGAAGGTATCGAGATTATGCCTCTTTATACAGCATCAGACCTTCCCGAATTTGAGCCTGATGCCAATGCTGATTTCCTTGCGGATATGGATGACGACTTTGCCGCAGAAGTCGGCAATCAACATCAACAACATCTCACCTGGAATATTACGGAGGATTGGGACGTCTCCGCTTCGACAAATATGCATGAGCTTGTGCAGCAAGCCCGTCAGCGTGGTGTTATTGATCTGCGATTACATGCTGAAGTTGATAGCGACTACGATGCTATTTTTGACGGCATCAGAAAAATGGGATCACCTGCGAATTTACATTTTGATGCAACAGGTCCGATCAACGAACACACTGCCGGAAGCTGGCGCGAACGCATCGGTTTTCTTGGTGATCGCGACAGACTGATTCAATCGATACAATTCGATCCGATTTCATATTGGGAAAAGAATGGATATCCCGCTTCTACCAATGCGCAATTCGACAGGCTTGCTGATGCAATTTTGAGAATTAACGGCCACCTGCAAGACTGCCGATTAATTAAAGTAGATACCACAGACCTTGCAGATGCCGGTGCTTCATCGATTGATCAATTAGTGAAAGCATTACATCGCACTGCTGTTTATTTTGAAGAAATGGAGAAACGCAATCTTTCATTATTTGAAATAACACAACTGTTCACCTTCCGATTTGGTGTTGGCACAAATTATTTCTTCGAAATGGCGAAATTGCGTGCATTCAAAATCTTATGGAATAATCTGGTGAAAGCTTACGATCCCGAATTGGATTTTATTCCCACACCATACATACATGCCGTTGTTTCAACCCATTCATTTACCCAAGAAGACAAACACAGCAATTTATTGCGCAGCACCACAGCAGCCATGAGTGCATTGCTCGGAGGTGTTGACGCACTATCGATTCCTACTTTCGATTTACAACAGGATGCACAAAGTGTTCGCCTGGCTATAAACATTCAGAATTTATTACGGTACGAAAGTTATATGGATCGCTATCGCGATGCAGCAAACGGCAGCTACTATATCGAATCATTGACTCGCCAATTTGGAGAAAAGGCATGGTCAATTTTTATTGAAACACACAATGCCTGAACATGAGTAAACGATCATTGCGCAATATTCCTTATCATCATTATCAATTGCCATCGGTACAAGTTCAACCGGATGCAGGTTTTGATGTCGTAAAAAAATCTCTTCCCGGATCTGCACCATTTTTGCGAGGCCCATACAGCACCATGTATGTAATGCAGCCGTGGACCATCAGGCAATATGCAGGATTTTCAACCGCCGAAGCATCCAATGCTTTTTATCGTAAAAATCTTGCTGCAGGACAAAAGGGATTGAGTGTAGCATTTGATCTTGCCACACATCGTGGATATGATTCTGATAATCCACGTGTTTTTGGAGATGTCGGCATGGCAGGTGTTGCTATTGATACGGTTGAGGATATGAAAATTTTATTTGATCAAATACCACTTGATCAAATGAGTGTAAGCATGACTATGAACGGAGCTGTAATTCCTATCATGGCATTTTATATTATTGCGGCTGAAGAGCAAGGTGTAACACCACAACAATTGGCAGGCACTATACAAAATGATATTCTGAAAGAATTCATGGTGCGCAATACTTACATCTACCCTCCTGTTTCAAGCATGCGCATAGTGGCAGATATTTTTGATTATTGCGCAAAAAATATGCCGAAATTTAATTCCATTTCCATTTCCGGTTATCACATGCAGGAAGCAGGTGCCACGCCGGAAATTGAATTGGCATATACCCTTGCAGATGGTGTTGAATATGTGCGCACAGGAATCGCAGCAGGTATGCAAGTTGATGATTTCGCACCGCGACTTTCTTTTTTCTTTGGCATCGGCATGGACCATTTTATGGAAGTTGCGAAGCTGAGAGCAGCGCGTGTACTATGGTGTAGGCTGATGGAGCAATTTGCACCGAAAAACAATAAATCACTGATGCTGCGTACACATTGTCAAACATCAGGATGGAGCCTTACCGAACAACAACCATTTAATAATGTAGCACGAACATGCATTGAAGCGTTAGCTGCAGCCTTGGGAGGTACACAAAGTTTGCATACCAATAGTTTGGATGAGGCCATTGCATTACCCACCGATTTTTCTGCCCGCATTGCAAGAAATACACAAATTTATTTGCAGAAGGAAACAGGTATTTGTGATACTGTTGATCCCTGGGGTGGGAGTAATATTGTTGAAGCACTCACAGATAAATTGATTCACGATGCATGGAAGCTGATTCAGGAAGTTGAAAACCTCGGCGGCATGCAGAAAGCCATTGAAGCAGGAATTCCAAAAATGCGCATTGAAGAAGCTGCTGCCAAAAAACAAGGACGCATTGATAGCGGAACAGATGTGATTGTTGGATTAAATGCATTTAAAACAGAAGAAGAAAACAATATCGATATTCTTGAAGTAGATAATTCGGCGGTAAGAAATGCGCAAATTGAAAGATTACATGAAGTGCGCAACTCGCGCGATAACAATGCGGTGAAACAAGCACTTGCAAAAATTGAAGATGCCGCAAAAACAGGCAACGGCAATTTACTTGCACTGGCAGTAGATGCTGCAAGAAGCCGCGCTACATTAGGTGAAATAAGTGATGCGATGGAAGCAGCCTTCGGACGCTATACTGCCGAAACCCGCACCATTGCCGGCGTGTATCAAAAAGAAGTTATGCAGAACGAAACCTTTAAACAAGCGCGCAATCTAAGCGATGCATTTGCCGGAAAAGCCGGTAGACGTCCACGTATACTGATTGCAAAACTCGGACAAGATGGTCACGACAGAGGTGCTAAAGTAATTGCTACTGCATTTGCTGATATTGGATTTGATGTAGATATATCACCATTATTTTTAACACCCGAAGAGGCCGTTAAACAGGCCATAGAAAATGATGTGCATATCATAGGTATTTCATCATTAGCTGCAGGACATAAAACATTAGTACCACGTGTTATTGATCTTTTAAAAGAACAAGGACGCGAAGATATGCTTGTAGTTGTTGGAGGTGTTATTCCACAACAAGACTACGCCTTTCTGGAAGAAGCCGGTGTTGCCGGAATTTTCGGTCCGGGAACGGTGATAGCTGATGCTGCTATTACCTTGTTACAAAGACTAATGACAGAATAATTTCAATGCGCAAAAAAATAAAACCCCGAAGTTTTCACTCCGGGGTTTTGGGTTGATAATTACTATTTCAGTCTTTTATTCTGTACTGAATCTGCAATCATTCTTAAATTATCGGAAGCGATTCTTCTGGCCTCCATTTGCAATTTTTCATGCATATTTGCCGACACCGAGATCATAGCAAATGTGCTGAGTAATTGTTGCATCAATGGTCCATCAGGATCAATCGGATGCGGTTTACCATCAGGTCCGATTCCAAATCCACCACCGCCAACAAGTACTCCCGGAGACAAATAGATCCAACCTAAACGATCATTAAAGTGTGGAATTGAAGGTGCCGGAGGAGCAGGTGGTGTTTTATAGAAAGCAAACCAAATCTGTCCCGATTGTCCCTGTGCCAAATCAACATCTCTCGAACCAACAGGTGAATCATTTGATGTCACTTGTTTCCATTCAAGGAATGGAATTGCACCATCAACAGTAGTGGATGCGCGCATATGTTCTGCTGTTACGGTAGAAATTTCGCCTTCCATGTTGGCAAAATCTGTTTTTGCCGCGTCGAGATTATCCGGTGGTGTTGGAGGTGTGAAAACCTGAATGAAATGCAGATCGTCGCTAAATGCACAGGTATCAACATTAAATGCATCTACCCATACACCGGGACCACCATTTACACCAATTCCACCCGGAGGCGCATACACTACCAGAACAGTGACATTGTTGCTGCCTACGCGAATGCTTTGATCCCCTGCACTGGTAAATAACTGATTGCCATCGGCAGACCCTTTCACAGCCATAAAAGCGAAATTCACCAGTTGACCATTGTAAATTTCCTGCGCAGCACCATCGGCACTGTATGTACCGGAGGTTGTATCAGTAGTTCCGGGATAATTGCTGTTAACAGGACCGGAAATGATGCCCTCGGAAGATGAATAATGATGGTGACGTACACCTGTTCCACTGTGGAGATAAACAATTTTTTTGAATGTTACTGTTGCCATTTTTAAAGGTTTTTAAGTGATGCCTACTCTATTTAGGATTTTCGGCGTTTTCCTTCTTTTCTTAAAGCAATCAGTGTGTTTAATTTATGGGATTACAAAAGAAATTATTTGTGCAGGAGAATGATCTTCTTTTGAAAAAAACAACTGCTGACTAAACAAAATTATTTCGCATTACAATTACATGCAATACCTTATATACAAATTCACCAATTACCGTGAATGCACTGATGTCACAGGTTTTGACACGCAAAACCGTTCAAATACCTACTTATACTTGATTGCAAAAATTCAAATGTTAAGACTGAGAATAAATGCTGTCACAAAATATTTTTTTTCAGCACTTTTTTATTCACGGTTTTCGGTGAATGAAATTTTTATCCGGTGAAATTCTTTGTTGCAGACCTATAGTATGATAGCATGCATACATACTTCCATTTAATCACAAATATCACTTTGACAGCAGCAACTTTTTCAATTTTAAATTTTTATTAACTCATCGACTTTACACTTTCGCGCCACAACTAAAAATTGGCATAGGAGTTAGCAATTTCAGGTCTATGATATACACTTGTTCTGTTATTACTACCTTTGTTGGTTCAAGAGCCTTTTCAATGCCAGAAAAATTACGCAAGAAGGACGCCCTCGATTATCACTCCTCAGGCCGTCCCGGTAAGATTGAAGTCATCCCCACCAAATCAACTAAAACACAGCGCGACCTGTCCTTGGCATACTCTCCGGGGGTAGCTGATCCTTGTTTAGAGATCGCCGCAAATCAGGAGGATGTATATAAATATACCGCCAAGGGAAACCTGGTTGGTGTCATCAGCAATGGCACTGCCGTTCTTGGTCTGGGCGATATCGGACCTGAAGCATCTAAGCCTGTAATGGAGGGAAAAGGCCTGCTGTTCAAGATTTATGCCGATATCGACGCCTTTGATATTGAGTTGAATTGCCGCGATGTAGATGAATTTGTGCGCATAGTCAAAGCTATGGAGCCAACATTCGGCGGTGTTAACCTGGAAGATATCAAGGCTCCGGAATGCTTCGAAATAGAGAAACGGTTGAAGGCAGAAATGCGCATTCCGGTGATGCACGACGATCAGCACGGAACTGCTATTATCGCCGGAGCTGCATTGCTGAATGCCATAGAAATACTTGGAAAAGACCTCAGCACCATCAAAGTTGTGTATTCCGGCGCAGGCGCTTCAGCAATTAGTTGCGCGCGTTTATTTGTTCAACTCGGTGTTACGCGTGAAAATATCACCATGCTCGACAGCCAGGGTGTCATCAATGCACAACGCGATGGACTCGATGAGTATAAGAGTCAGTTTATTTCCAATACAACTGCCACCACATTGGCAGAAGCCATCAACGGTGCCGATGTTTTTGTTGGTTTGTCGAAAGGGAATATACTTACCCCTGAAATGCTGTTAACCATGGCGAAAGATCCGGTAGTATTTGCACTTGCAAACCCCGATCCGGAAATAGCATATGATCTTGCTGTAGCCACCCGCGAGGATGTTATTGTTGCAACAGGACGTTCCGATCATCCTAATCAGGTGAACAATGTTTTGGGATTCCCATATATCTTTCGAGGAGCACTTGACGTACAAGCGACTGAGATCAATGAAGCGATGAAAGTGGCCGCTATAAGGGCATTGGCAGCACTCGCCAAGGAGCCGGTTCCGGAATTTGTGAACATGGCTTATGGCGAAAAAAATCTGATGTTCGGCAGAGGTTATATCATTCCAAAACCTGTAGATCCGCGATTGATTACACGTGTTGCACCTGCTGTTGCTAAGGCCGCCATAAAATCAGGTGTTGCCCGCAGAACCATCACCGATTGGGAAGAATATGAGCATGAATTGTCGAATAGATTGGGATTGGAACAACAGCTCATTAAAGCCATTACCTCGAAGGCAAAACAAAACCCAAAACGCGTAGTATTTGCGGAAGCCGACAATTATAAAATTCTGAAAGCAGCCCAAATCGTGCGCGAAGAGGGCATCGCGAAGCCAATTTTGCTCGGTCCGATCGAAAAAATCAAGCGCATTATCGAAGAAAATCAGCTGGATTTGCGCAATGTGCCTATCATTGATACCCGAAGCACCGATCAGGAAGAAACGCGCGCCCGCTATGGTGAAATCTTCTTCAACAAGCGCATGCGCCGCGGTGTAAACCTTTACGAAGCGCGTAAAATGATGCGCGATCGCACGTATTTCGGTGCCGCAATGGTAGAAACAGGAGATGCAGATGCCTTGATCTCCGGATTGACGCGTCAGTATCCTGAAACAATTAAACCTGCACTTCAGATTATTGGAAGAGAAGATGGCTCGAAAAAAGTTGCCGGGATGCATATCGTGATGACGAAACATGGTCCGGTATTTTTTGCCGATACAACTGCCACCTTCAACCCAACGGCCGAGGAACTTGTCGAGATAACCGCTCTGACTGCAAAAGCTGTTCGCCAATTCAACATTCAGCCTAAGATAGCGCTGGTTTCCTATTCAAACTTCGGATCTGTTGAAAACGATGAAACCTTAGTGCTGCGCAATGCCGTAGCCTTACTGAAGGAGCGTTTTCCGGGTATGATAGTAGAAGGTGAAATGCAGGTGAACATCGCTTTCGAGAACGAGCTGATGAAGGAAAATTATCCTTTCAGTGCCCTTGCGGACAAAAGCGTGAACACCCTTATTTTCCCGAACCTCCATGCCGCTAATATCGGCTACCAATTGATGCAATCTCTTGGACAATCGGAGGTAATCGGTCCTATTTTGTTAGGTATGAAGCGATCAGTACATATCCTGCAATTGGGAAGCTCTATCAGGGAAATTGTGAATATGGTGGCCATTGCCGTTACCGATGCGCAAGTGAAATCGAAGCGAAAGGCACTGTAATCAAGGGTTTCAGGCAATTTACACTGAGCATTTCGGATCAATTCCGGCAATTGGTTTTACGGAATTATGCGTTTGTCTTGAAGGCGTTTGAAACATATAAAAGTCAAACCATAAATTAGGTTGCACCTTATTTTCCATAAGGCTTTCAAATTCCTATAATTTCCACGAAATTTGCCCCCTCTGCATGTACTAAATGGCTATGTTTCAAACATTTGCCGTAGTTGTGGTGCAGAAATATCCATACTGAAAACTCATCCACTGCGACATGATTGCATATTTATCCGGACAATTCACCGTTAAAAACCCTGCCTACATGGTTGTGGAATGCAACGGAGTGGGTTATCAGGTGCATATCAGTTTAGCTACTTATTCGAAGATACAGGGCATGGAAAAGGGACGGATCCACACCTATATGGTTGTGCGTGAAGATGCCCAACTGCTCTTTGGCTTTGCAGATGAAACCGAAAAAAACATGTTTGTAAACCTCCTTTCTGTGCAAGGCGTAGGCCCAAACACAGCCAGGATGATACTTTCAAGCATGAATGTAGATGAACTGGAGCAGGCAATATTGTCGGAAAACGACCCGCTGATCCAGAAAATCAAAGGCGTAGGACCTAAAACCGCAAAACGCATTGTTATTGACCTGAAAGATAAGGTGGTGAAGGGATCGCCCGGAACTGAAAATTCTTTTGGCGTATCACACAATACCATCAAAGAAGAAGCGTTAATCGCCTTGGCGATGCTCGGATTTAGTAGGCAGCAGGGTGAAAAAGCCATCGCCGCAGCCCTAAAAAACAGTCCGAACCCGGTTGATGTGGAGAACCTGATTAAATTAGCTTTGAAGAACTTGTAAACAAGAGGTTTTGGCAGTTGCGAAATTTTTTCCCCAGATAATTTTAGGTACAGCAGTTAGTGTAACCGTGATGTCGGGTATACTGCGAAATGATCCTCAAATGGTTGCGGATCACGCAGCCTCTGATACGTATTTTTTCAGTCCGGCAGCACCAATCGATACTCCTCCATCGCTGCACTACCCTTTCCCTGACGACGACGGGTCTAATCCATTCCAAAATGACGAGAACAATTTCGACCTCGAGCCGACTCAGCAACCTACCATAATTTACGATTCTGAAACCAACGAATACCTGATTCAGAATGAAATTGGCGGCGACTTTATCGAAAACCCACAGTATATCACTTTCGAAGATTACGTAAATGCTCAGGAAGATCAGGCAATTGATGATTACTGGAAAGAAAGATCAGATGCATCAAACATCCTCGGCGGAACCGGAGGTAAGATAGAACTTGTCCCATTCGACAGAGAATGTGCCATATTCGACGGTTGTAATGTAGAAATACGCCCTCAGGGTAACGTTGAGTTAACCTTTGGTGGAAGTTTTCAAAATATCCAGAATCCTATCCTCACTGAAAGTCAGCGACGTCAGGGTGGTTTTGATTTCGATATGGATATCAATGCGAATGTTTTGGGATCTATAGGCAATAACCTGAAATTAAATTTCAATTATAACACACAGGCTACATTCGATTTTGAAAATCAAATCAAACTCGAATACAAAGGCAAAGAAGATAATATCGTTCAAGGTATTGAAGCCGGTAACGTGAGCATGCCTTTGACAACTCAATTAATTCCGGGCCCTACTTCTTTGTTTGGTATTAAAACAGAATTGCAATTTGGTCGACTAACCATGACCAATATTTTATCGCAACAAAAATCTCAAACACAAAGCATCCAGATAGAAGGCGGCGCACAAAAACGTGAATTTGAAATTTTTGCCGATCAATACGACGAAAACCGTCACTTCTTCATGTCGCATTATTTCCGCAAAGGATATGAAGGATGGTTGAAGACATTGCCATATGTCAGCTCACCGATCAATGTAACTAAAATTGAGGTTTGGGTAACCAATACTACAGGTGAAACACAAAATACGCGCGACATTGTTGCCTTTTCTGACCTTGGTGAACCGGATAGTATTTATTGGGGTGAAATAGATCCTGCCGGAACAGTAAGTTCTCTGACTCCCGGTGGTTTGCCGTCAAATAATGCCAACAACCTCTACCAGAAATTATATGGCACCGCAGGCACTCGCGATTTGAATACAGTGATCAGCACACTTACAGGCCCGGCATTTAACATGCAGGCAGTGCGCGATTACGAAAAAGCGAGAATGCGCAAACTCGACCCTACAGATTTTATATTTAATCCGCAATTAGGTTTCATTTCACTGAACACAACATTACAACCGGATGATGTTTTGGCCGTTGCTTATGAATATACTTACAATGGACAAACGTATCAGGTAGGTGAATTTTCGAGCGATTTACCTCCGGGAGTAGATACCAGCAATGTGCTATTCATGAAAATGTTGAAGAGCACATCGGCGATTACTCAAATTCCATTGTGGGATCTGATGATGAAAAACGTTTACTCTCTTGGTGCATTCCAAGTGAGCAGCGATGGTTTCCGCCTCGATGTTGTGTATCAAGATCCGGGTGGAGGTATGAAGCGATTCATTCCCGCAAATAATTCAAACGTTAACAGCACACCACTGATTAAATTATTGGGCCTCGACCGTTTGAATAATAACAACGACCCTCAACCGGATGGTATTTTCGACTTCGTGAATGGCGTCACCATCAACACACAGAACGGACGTGTGTACTTTCCTGTACTGGAACCATTCGGCGGCTATTTGCGAAGTGATGCAGTTTTTGGAAACGATCTGGAAGCAGAAAAATACGCTTATGATGAGTTGTATAACGAAACAAAAACTATCGCATTGCAATTTCCGCAATACGACAGATATGTGTTGTCGGGAGAATATAAATCAAGCGTGTCGTCAGAAATTTATCTCGGTGCATTCAACTTACCTAAAGGGTCGGTAAAAGTTACCGCAGGCGGTCAATTACTGACAGAAAATGTTGACTATACCATCGACTATTCATTAGGAAGGTTGAAGATTGTAAATGAAGCGATACTAAATTCAGGTCAACAGATCAATGTTACTTTCGAGAATAATGCCTTTTATGGTTTTCAAACTAAATCACTCGTTGGTTCGCGATTAGATTATTGGATAAACGACAACTTTACATTAGGTGCAACCTGGATGCATTTATCAGAGCGTCCATACACCCAAAAAGTAAATATTGGCGATGACCCTATCTCCAACTCAATTTATGGTTTCGATATCAATTACACTAATGATGCACCCTGGCTGACTCGTGCGTTGGATAAATTGCCGTTCTATGGAACAAAAGAAACATCTACAATTTCATTGACAGGTGAAGTTGCACGTTTCCAACCAGGACATAGTAAAGCAATCGGCAAGGATGAAGCAGGTAGAATTTATATCGACGACTTCGAAGGCAGCAGAAGTGCGTATGATTTGAAATTCCCTTATTCAAGCTGGGTACTGGCCAGTACACCGCAGGGTGCTACAGATGAAAATAATGCTATCTTATTCCCTGAGGCAGGGTTGTTCGATAGTCTTACATATGGAATGAATAGAGCAAAATTAGCATGGTATAATATTGACCCTTTATTCAACGAACAGAATAATCCATCAACACCTGATCACTTAAGTGATGCTGATCTTTCAAATCACTATACCATTCAGATCGATGAAAAAGAAATTTTTCCTCAAGCTGATTACGAAACAACTGTGTTGACACAACTCAGCACTTTTGATCTTGCATATTATCCTACTGAACGCGGCCCTTATAATTTTGATTTAGGCGGAACACCATTTTCTGCAGGTGTTGAAAACGATGGCTCAGGAAAACTTCGTGAACCCGAAACACGCTGGGGTGGCTTAATGCGCAATCTCGAAACCAACGACTTCGAAGCTGCGAATATTGAATTCATAGAATTCTGGGTGATGGATCCTTTCGACAACAGAGGACCTTTCGGCACACAGGTAACCAGTGATGGCTACCTCTACATCAATTTAGGAAACGTATCCGAAGATGTACTGAAAGATTCGCGCATGTTCTTCGAAAATGGTTTGCCAAAAGATGGCAGCACCGATGCGTTGGATCAAACTAATTGGGGTAATGTTCCAAGAACACCACCAATTACTACTGCATTTGATAATGATGTAGAATCACGTGCAAATCAGGATAAAGGTTACGATGGTTTGAACAGTGATGAAGAGGCTGATTTTTATAATCAATTCATGCTGGATGCACCAACTTATGTTTCAGGCGCCGCATTGGTTAAATTGGAAAGCGATCCATCAACGGATGACTATCATTACTATCGCGGTGGTGATTATGATGATGCGGAATTAAGTATTCTTGAGCGTTATAAAAAATATAATAACCCTCAGGGAAATTCACCAACTACTGAATCATCTCCTGAAGCATATCCAACTGCAGCAACTACCATTCCGGAATCAGAAGATTTGAATGATGATTATACATTAAATGAAACGGAAAGTTATTTCCAGTATCGCATTAAGCTGGAACCGGGAATGGAATCAATAAATCCATATATCACAGATGTAGTGGTAGCTGAACATACTTTCCAGGATGGCAGCAGCGATTCTATCAAATGGTATCAATTTAAAGTGCCTATCGATCAATTCGACGGTAAGGTTGGAAGTATCCAAGACTTCAAGTCTATTCGTTTCATGCGTATGTTCATGACAGGATTTACCGATGATGTGGTATTGCGATTTGCACGATTAGAATTAGTGCGCAATCAATGGCGTCGTTATCAGTTTTCTATGTTGAATCCCGGAGAATATATTGGTAACGATGATGGGAATGAAACTGATTTCAACGTATCAAGTGTAAGTATCGAAGAAAACTCTGCACGTCAGCCAATACCTTATGCATTGCCTCCCGGAATTTCCCGTGAGCAAACATTAGGAAGCGGAAGTTCTGTATCTACCTATCAGCAAAATGAACAATCATTGAGCATGCAAATCTGTCCATTACAGGATGGTGATGCGCGCGCCATTTTCAAATCGCTGAACATCGATCTTCGTCGCTATGGTCGCCTAACCATGAACGTGCATGCCGAGCCATTACCGGATGCACCGCTCACAACATTAAATGATGGTGATCTGCATATCTTCATCCGACTTGGTTCCGACTTCACCAATAACTATTACGAATACGATTTACCGTTAACGGTTACTAAATTACCATTGCCTGCAGGAACCACTGAAGATGAAGCAGTTCGAGAAGCCATTTGGGCAACACTCATCGATTTCCC
>JAIBBA010000227.1 GCA_019694895.1 Chitinophagales bacterium | reverse complement strand
TGATGGGAAACTGGTTAACACTATTTTGAATGTTACAGAAGACAAGTACACAATTGACCTATCTAATGAAGCTTCAGGAATCTATTTACTATACATAGAGAGCCGAGAATGGACTCAAACGGTTCCATTAGTAAAGGAATGAGGGTGTAAGCGTTATTTTTAATCACTTTATAGTCTCTGAATGCTTATTAATTAATGTAATACCAAAGGCATACTTCACTCTCACTTAACCGAATGAACTAATTGTGTTGGCTATTTAATAAAGGTAACTGCTCTTTTATTAAATCTTCTTCAATGTCTAGGGATTCAGTTTCACTTGATGTTTTATAAATTCCTACACAATTTGCATCATTCATCATGAACGCATGCCACTTTTCATGGTTGCTAAATCGAGATTGAAACTTGTTTGCTTTACCAATATAGAGTAATTTGTGCGTTCCGTTTCCGTCTGGATTCTCTGTCCTCTTTGTTATAATATACACTCCACCAGAATTTTCAGCAAATTCAGAGTTGATTGTATACAAGCGAAATTGATAGTTTTTGCCAGATTTTCCTTTATAGTTAATAGTTGCATTTATTGTTCCCATAATTAAACTTGATTTATTTATTTAAACGGAAATAATTGAAACATTCATGACTGCGACATCTTGATTTCTTTAATATCGTTTGCCGTTATTTTATAAATGCTATCAATATAGATAAACTCAGAATTTAAGGCTACGACATTATAGATCCAACCGTAGGCTTTAGTGTTAATATCAACAATTTGAAACCCCATACCTGTTTCAGGTTGCATTAATAAGAAATTTGATTGTTTCTTTAGCAGTATAATTTTTTGCTTACTTTCCATAGGCTGTAGTATGCAGATAAGTTCCAACTGAAGTGCCTGATTCAAATAGAGCTTCTAATCCACCTCCATGATGTCCGAAAGCAGGCTGGACAACACCACGTTTTAAATAATCCCAAGACTTAGGTTGGATATAGAAAGCCCACCTAATCTCTTCATCACTTGGTAATGCATATCTATCAATGGGATTATCGTTAGTGTTAACACAAATAGTATAATCAGATAAAGTGGTTGTGTATGTTCCTGGAAGAAGTTTCCTATTTATAAAATCTATCCTTTTGTCTTTCTCATATGCGGAAACTCTTACAAAAACTTCATGACCGTTAGCCTTTTCAGAAGGATTATCCTTTGCAGCAGTGCCATATCTATGTCTTTGTCTGTAATTTATTAGACTGTCTGTTAGGTTTAGAATACCTGTTCTGTATTCCAAACCGGTTAATAATTTATAATTATTAGTTGGAACAGAAAAATTTATGGCATTGCGCAATAATTGATCATATCCACGTTGTCGTATAGCTTGAATATTCTGAGAAAGTGTCCCATCCATGGGTAGAATCAGTTCAGCATTAAATACAAGATACTTTGCCATATTATTTGGACGCATGTCTTGTATAACTTGATATCCCATACCAGATTCTGGAAGGGATAATAGCTTAGTTGTGTCAATATTTATTGCTCTAAATACCATATGATAGTGCTATTTATTAATTGGGGAATTGAAAATTTATAGGCAAGATTCTTTCGTTTTTAGAAATGAACAATTGCTAACCAAGTAAATAATAAGAATTTTGCAACAATTTATGAAAAAACTTTAGTTACATTATGTTGGCATTGGATGTCAAACTCCTAATTCACAGGGTTGGGAAATGGGGTTCTGATTTATATATGGTCAATATTTCGTTTTGTATATTGCGAACAAAAATCTCTTCGATTTTTATTTATTAAATGGCAATTATTTGAAAATAGGCAAAGGTTGCAGAAGGACTCTGCCCCCTTTGCCATCTCCATGAAAACAAATCTTTCTAATTATGAATATTGTACGATTTTAATAAACCAACTTACTTCATTTTTATTATGGATTCATTGGCTATCTGATTATTACCATAGGTGATTTTTACCATATATACACCAACTGGCAGTGATTCAATACTAATTCGCTCGGATTCTGCAACGTTGGTATATGTTAGAGCTAAATCACCTTGAGAGGTAAATAATTCCACAGTGATATTGCTTAGCACATCAGAAGTTACATCCTTTTGTTGAATTGTGAAGTAATTAGATGTAGGGTTTGGATATACTATAAAAATTTCATCTGGGTCACCTTTTTTTAGTGGAAGAAAGTCAATTGGCACTACAAAATATCCGATTGAACGTCCTGGAACCTCAGCGCAAACTCCTGCTGGAAATTCTGTGGCAAACAACGTGGGACAAGTTACATTAGGACTTATTGTTTCAAGTGTGGTCAACTCATAATAATTTTCATTGTCAATAACGTTTGCACACGTGTTATATTGATCATTAATTCCAAATAATGGATTGTCGCCAGAGGTTGAATATAGTTGATCAGCAATCAATGCTGACCCTGTCATAGAATTAGTTAAGTCAACATATTCTCCTGTTAGGTCAAAATAATCATCAAGCATTCCTGGATCAAACCCGAACCACTGTGTTCCAGGTTTTACATTCGAATAAAACACGTATAATTTGGGGTCTTCAACATTGTCGTCAATAAAGACTGTTGGAGCTAAGTTGTCATTCTGGGCTCCGATTACAGAGTTTGATCTTAAATACTTTAAGTCATTATCATTAATGACACGCCATAGTTCTGGGGGGAATGAAGTAGTCCGCCTAATAAAATACGGCTCAAGAACATCAGTTGCACATGATGCACCTCCTACGCCAGTGCCGACTATATCGCTCTGGGCGTATTTGGTTGTCATCATTGTGGGTGAACCACCAAGGTAATTTTGCAATGTGGCAGTAGTCAAAAATCCATTACGGTAGTCATTGTCGAAATTGGCCTTAAGCATCCACAAAAACCAATTATGCATCACAAATGCATGGGAGAAAGTGTTTGCTACTGCTCCAGTATAATTTTTAAATGAGGTTTCATTTGCCGCAGCGATATCATCAGCATCATCTATAAGTGGGTCAAACATGATATTTACTCCCTCATCAATATTGTATTCAGTTATCCAAATTTCCTTAGTTTCTGGGCCATCGTCTGTATCTAGAAAATCTAACCAGTTTGCATGTTCCGTGAAGGAGATATCAAGGCGATCTCGTGTGAATTCTTTAAAATTCCCAGGTATTAATGGGCTCGTTGCTAAAGGTGTATGGACTCCAGTTATATCATTAAAAACAGT
>JAIBBA010000103.1 GCA_019694895.1 Chitinophagales bacterium | reverse complement strand
GGTAAGCCTTATCGCAGTATAAGAATAATATGTCAGCAGGCGTTTTATATAACCGGAAAGAAATTTCCGGGAGAATCGTATTTTTAGGGAACAAACAAGAATGATATGCGACTGACTTTGGCAATGATTTGTGCGTTTATGGTAACCATGAGCGCTAAGGCACAAAACTGGCAAGATAATATATTAGGTGGCTGGATAAATGGCGATAAGGATGCCAAGGTTGAGATTTATGTGAAAGACGGAAAATACTACGGCAAGATCACCTGGCTACGCAATCCGAATGAAGAAGATGGCACACCAAAGGTTGATGATGAAAATCCGGATGAATCGAAGCAGAACGAACCCATCATGGGATTGGTAATTTTAAAAGGTTTCGATTTTGTAGATGGTATGTGGAAGAACGGAACGATCTATGATCCCAAAAACGGAAAAACATATAAATGTGAAATGTGGCTAGATGGTAAAGAATTAAAGATCCGTGGATATTGGGGCATTGTATATCGCACAGAAACATGGACCAAGCCTAAATAAAGATAAAATAAACGCGCTAACATGAAAACACAAACATTGCTGCGCGCAGGCACACTCGTTTTCTTTTTCTGTATGATAGGAGGGTTTGTTGCGTATAAATCCGGATTAATTCAACTTTCAGAAAATAATATTCCTCAGGCACAACAACCTGATTATATCAATACACTAGCAAGCAATACCAAAGGCGTAATTGATACACCACCCGGGCTGCAAACCACACTACCGGAGATTCCTGACAGCGTTTTTAGAATTATGATGTCGTCAAAAACAATGATCATTCTTGATCAGTCATCATTGTTTCCTGATAACGACAATCAATTTCCGGAACATTTTTATGACGATAGCATCTTTGAATTACCGCGCATAACACTAGATAGTTTAAAGTGAGTCAGTAATTACGCCTATCCATGGAATATCTCAGAATAATTGGCGGTACGGGATTAAGCCTTATTTTTCTTGCCATTGTTTTCATTCCCATGGAAAAAGTATTCCCTGCAAAACCGGGACAAAAAATTCTCAGACCTTATTGGAAAACGGATTTGTGTTATTTTTTAGGGCAATATTTATTATGGGGATTTTTGGTATTGTGGGCAATGATGCAATTGAGTTTTTTCCTGGATGATATTGTTCCGCATTCATTTCGTACTGCCGTACAATTACAACCAAAATGGTTGCAAATTATTGAGGTGGTTTTAGGTAGTGACCTATTGATTTATTGGGGACATCGACTGCAACACCGCATAGATTTTTTGTGGCGATTTCACAAAATTCATCACAGTGCAGAACATCTCGATTGGTTGGCGGCGCATAGAGAACATCCATTAGATAGTTTGTATACCATTGGATTGATTAATCTTCCTGCTTTTTTGCTCGGATTTCATTTAGACCTGCTAGCCGGATTAATTGCATTCAGGGGAATATGGGCGATCTATATTCATTCAAATGTGCGACTTCGACTCGGGCCTTTACGTGTTTTGATAGGATCGCCGGAGTTGCATCACTGGCATCATGATCTGGATCGCGACAGGGGGAATTATGCCAATATTTCTCCATTGATGGATGTCATCTTTGGCACACACGTATTTCCGGATCACGAGCCTGAACATTTTGGCATCAAAGAGGAATTTCCAAAGTCATATCCGGCACAGCTCCTGGCACCATTTAAAAGAACTAAATAGTATTTACAATCTGTCGCAAGCTAAAATCTATTGTATTTATTACCTTCAATAATTATTGTTAAGGCCTGTCATCAAATACCCTATTAATTGTTGGCAAAGCGTAATTTAGCCGCATAACATCTTTTTTATGTTCACATCCACAAAGAAAAAACTCCTCACCCTGTCAGCTTGCGTATCCGTGTTTGCATATCAGCATGCCGATGCACAAATTGATGCCGGACTATTCAGATTTCCTGATGTGTCCGCCACACAAATTGTATTTACCTATGCCAATGATGTCTGGATCGCACCTATTGAAGGTGGAACGGCTATTAAATTAAGTTCTCCTTCAGGAGTTGAAAGCTTCCCAAAATTTTCTCCTGATGGAAAAACAATTGCTTATACAGCAAATTACGATGGCAACTGGGATGTCTTCAGCATACCAACTACGGGTGGGCTGCCGGCGCGACTAACCCAACACGGCTGGACCGACAGGGTTGTTGACTGGACACCCGATGGAAAATCGGTATTGTTTGCGTCCGGGAGGGAGAGTGAAAAGGAGCGTTATTCGAAATTATTCACCATACCGGCACAAGGTGGTGCGCCTACCACTTTGCCATTAGCTTATGGTGAGTTTGCCAGTTATAATGCCGATGGTTCAAGCATGGCACTGGTTTTTCGTTCAGAGGCGTTCCGCACCTGGAAACGTTATCGCGGCGGTGATGTTGCCGATATCTACATATTTAATTTTGCTGATAATAGTTCCTATAATATTTCAGGCGATATTGATGCAGGTGAAGAATTTCCAATGTGGTATGGCAATGCCATTTATTTTCTATCAGATAATGGCTCTGAAAAACGCATGAATATCTGGAAGTACGACATGGCTACAAAATCGCGTACGCAGATCACGCATTTCACCGATTATGATGTGCATTTTCCATCAATGGGTCCTAATGATATCATTTTGGAAGCAGGTGGAAAAATGTATTTGTATGGATTGCAATCGGGTAATTTGCGTGAAGTAAAACTTAATGTAGTTACGGATAATACAAACCTGAAACCACATACCGAAAATGTTGCCGCGCTGATGCAGAATATGCAAATTGGTCCCGATGGTAATAGGGTAGTGGTTGAAGCGCGCGGTGAATTATTTTCTATTCCCGCAGAAAACGGATATGTAAAAAACCTCACTCGCAATAGCGGAACTGCAGAGCGCTATCCTGCTTGGTCGCCAAATGGAAAATGGATAGCCTATTGGAGCGATGCATCCGGAGAATATGAATTGTGGACCATGGATATGGAAAACAATGGCGCAACAAAACAAATTACACATTTGGGAAAAGGCTATCGATATTACATATACTGGTCGCCTGATAGCAAGAAGGTTGTATTTGTTGATCAGGCCATGAAAATCTGGATGGTTGATATGGCTACCGGTGTTGCAACAAATGTAGATCATGGTCTTCAGCAGGCGCATTATAATTTAAATGGATTTACCGCAAACTGGTCGCCCGATAGCAGGTATATTGCTTACTTGCGCGATCTGGATAATGCATATTATGCGGCATTTATATACGACACGCAAGATAAAACCATTCATCAGGTGACGAGTGGATTTTATAATTGCTCGGAAGTAACATTTGATCCTTCCGGAAAATATTTATATGTTGCAACGGGGCAATCGTTTTCACCGACATACAGCGATCTCGACAATTCGTTTATTTATCCTAACACAACCGAACTAGCTGCCATTAGTTTGAAAAAAGATACGCCATCCTTATTGGTGGCGAAAAACGATATGGTGGAGATAAAGAAAGAAGAAGCGAAAGAAGAAAAGGCTGATGATAAGAAAGACAAAAACAAAAAAGATAAATCTGAAAAAGAAGAAGACTCCGCTTCAACAATTGCGCCTACCGAAATTGATTGGGATGGTATAGAAGGCAGAATGGTACTATTGCCTATTCCTGCAGGAAATATGTATAATGTATCCGGAGTTGAAGGAAAAATAATATTTATTCGATATCCCAATACAGGTACTGCTGAAGGAAGCACACCAAGTTTAAAATATTATGATATTGAAAAGCGCGAAGAGAAAACTATTCTCGATGGTGTATGGGATTATGCGCTTACTGCTGATGGAAAAAAAGTATTGGTGATGGGCGATGGCATGCAAGCGATAGTAGCAGCTGAAGAGGGTCAGAAATTTGAAAAACCATTGCGCATTAATGAAATGGAAATGGTAGTAGATCCCATGGCCGAATGGAAGCAAATATTCATGGATACCTGGCGCATAGAACGCGATTATTTTTATGATGTGAATATGCACGGCGTTAATTGGGAACAAGTAAAAGAGCGTTATCTCAAGATGTTAGCCGGTGCAACTACGCGCGAAGAGGTGAATGTTGTATTGGGCGATATGATTGCCGAATTAAACAGCTCGCATGCATATCGTTTCGGTGGCGACCTGGAAGCAACACCAATGGCTAATTGCGGATATCTTGGTGTTAACTGGACAGCAGACGGACAATATTATCGCGTTGGAAAAATAATTCGTGGCGCATCGTGGGATGCAGAAATGCGTTCGCCGCTTGATGCACCTGGAATAGGTATTGTTGAAGGAGATTATATTCTTGCGGTAAACGGAAATCCCATTCTCACCACACAAGAACCATTTGCATATTTCCAAGGCCTTGGTGGAAAGACAGTAGAACTTACATACAACAATAAGCCAAGTATGGATGGCGCAAAAACGGTTGTTGTAACAACATTGGATTACGAAGGGCGTCTGCGCAATCTTGCCTGGATAGAACAAAATAGAAAGCGCGTGGAAGAAGCATCTAATGGTCAGGTAGGATATATTTATGTGCCTAGTACCGGTGTCGACGGACAAAATGAATTGATTCGTCAATTCAGGGCCCAATGGGATAAACCGGCATTGATTATTGATGAACGATTTAATAACGGCGGACAAATTCCCGATCGCTTTATTGAATTATTAGATCGCGATCCGCTGGCATATTGGGCTATTCGCGATGGAAAATCTTGGCAATGGCCTCCGTTAGCGCATTTTGGACCCAAAGTAATGATGATCAATGGTTGGAGTGGCTCAGGGGGTGATGCATTCCCTGATTTCTTCAGACAGAAACAATTGGGACCACTGGTTGGACAACGCACCTGGGGTGGTTTGATTGGTATCAGCGGTGCGCCTACATTGATAGATGGTGGCGAGATTACGGCGCCAACGTTCAGAATGTATTATCAGAATGGTACATGGTTTGCAGAAGGCCATGGTGTTGATCCGGATATTAAAGTAGAAGAAGATCTTACATCACTTGCAAAAGGTAAAGATGCTCAATTGGAGCGTGCCATTGAAGAAGCAATGAAATTGATAAAGACTGAAGGATATCAGGCGCCTGCGCGTCCTGCTCCCGAAGTAAGATAATCTGCAAATATTACGAGCGACTGACAATTGAATTGATTCAACTGTCAGTCGCTTTTTTATTTGTGTCGTATCTTCATTTAGAATTTTAGTACATGCGAAAACAAATTCCGCTCTTCATTTTTGTTTTGTTAGCAGGGTCGATGTCTGCACAGATTACAAAAAGTGCATTTTTTGTCGGCAATAGTTATACTGCAACGAATAATTTGCCACAATTAATTTCAGATGTTGCTGAATCAGCAGGTGATGTATTACTATATAATAGTAATGCCCCCGGTGGATATACATTCGAAATGCATACCACCAATACCACCACGCTCGAACAAATTGCATTAGGCACATGGGATTATGTGGTGTTACAAGAACAAAGTCAGCTCCCATCCTTTCCAATAGACCAGGTGGAAGTAGATTGTTTTCCTTTTGCAACAACGTTGGATAGTTTAATCAGGGTGGCGAACACATGCACCGAAACCATGTTTTTTATGACTTGGGGAAGAAAGGATGGCGATGCATCGAATTGTGCATTCTGGCCTCCGGTGTGTACGTACAATGGCATGGATAGTTTGCTGCACGAACGCTATATGACAATGGGAGAAGATAATGATGCAGAGGTCTCTCCTGTAGGTGCTGTCTGGCATTATTTGCGCGATACACATCCTGAAATCGAATTATATATTGGCGATGGCAGTCACCCTTCCGCAGCAGGATCTTATGCAGCAGCATGTACATTTTACGCAGCCATTTTTAGAAACGATCCAACATTGATCACATATGATTTTACGCTCCCTGCTGATCAGGCACATATTATTCGCGAGGCAACGAAGTTGGTGGTTTACGATAGTCTTGCTTCATGGTATATAGGCACATATATACATGAGCCAATTGCAAATTTTAATGTGAATACCGGTATCCCCTTTACCGCAAGTTTCGAAAATCTGTCGGAGAATGCCATTAGTTATTTATGGAATTTTGGTGACGGTACAAATTCAACAGAGGCGGCGCCGGTACATATTTATGGAGCAGAGGGTATGTATATCGTAAGTTTAGAAGTTACAGGGTGTTCAGACGTTGATGATTATACAAGCGATATTACAATTACCGGCGTAGAAACTTCTATTCAGAATAATGCGATAATAAACTGGCAACCCGAAAATCCGGTGCATGCTGAATTATTTTTACCGGCAAATAATAGCAATTGGCGCATTGAGATATTGGATATGGCCGGCAATGTGGTAATGCAAACCTATGCACAAACATTAATTACGGTGGATGGCATTCACGCCGGTGCTTATATCATTTATTTACAACAGGGCGACGAGCGTATGTATCGCAAACTCATGATTCAATAATATTATTCATTACCCGTAGTAGCGCCAACAATATTCCCATGCACGCTTACAAATTGCCAGTCATCGGGATATGGGCATTGAATTTTGCTTTTTGTTCCGGCTATTAATATTTTTTTATCGAAGCTTTTAATATTCACTGTACCATCGGTATGTCCGCCATCAGCGGTTGACATTGCTTTGGTGATAGTCCAGCTGCCTGAAGCGGTCGTAAACGATTTTAATGCAGTATCGCAATCGTCGTTTTCGCTACCCATTTTTGTAAAAAGCGCGAGATATTCCGGTTTCCATGCCGGTAAATACGGCACTCCGAAATATTTATTGTGTTTTTTATCAGGACAGGGTTGCGTGCCACAGCAAGGTTCGTTGCATGTAGCGCCGTAATAGTCGTTGGTATGTATCCAAATTTTTTCATCTGAGCGCAATGGATAACGAAAAGAAGAATGGAAGGCGTCAACAAATTCATTATTAATATGATCGTTGTGATAATGTGGTACAATAAATTGTAATAATACACTATCGCGATTGCGACCAAATATTTTTGTGATTACTGAATCTACCTGTTCAACATCAACAGTTGCGGGTCCTGTTCCGTGCATATTGTCGCCGAGATAAAAATTATTGTCGTTGCAATCCCCGCAAGGATCAACAAAATCGCCATAACCGGAACCATATATCCAAATGGTATCGCCAAGGCCCTTGAAAACAAAAATATTGGATGTGGTCCAGGGTTTTTCATCAGCATAGATCATGCTGTGTACAACATAGACATCATTTTCAATGAGTGTTTCGGTGCCATCGGTAAGCGGTCCCGGATCTTTTCTGTGCTTACATCCGATAATACCTGCCAGCACCAGGCAAGCGATGAGAAGGCGTTGAACCATCAGGAAATTTTATCAAAACCGGTGTAAGGCACCAATACTTTTGGAATATCAATTCCGCCTTCTGTTTGATTATTTTCAAGAATAGACGCCAAAATACGTGGTAAGGCGAGTGCTGAGCCATTAAGTGTATGTACGAGTTTATTTTTACCATCGCTGCTATCCTTGAAACGACATTTCATCCTATTAGCCTGGAAGGATTCAAAATTGGAAACAGAGCTCACTTCCAGCCAGCGTTGTTGAGCGCCGGACCATACTTCGAAGTCGTATGTGATAGCAGAAGCAAAGCCCATATCGCCACCGCAAAGTCTGAGAATGCGATAAGGAAGCCCAAGCGATTGCACGAGTTTTTCCACGTGGTTAACCATGACATCAAGACGTTCGGCAGAAGTATTGGGATGTGCTATTTCCACGATTTCCACCTTTTCGAACTGATGCAGGCGATTTAAACCGCGTACATCTTTCCCGTAGCTACCGGCTTCTCGACGGAAACAAGGGCTGTAGGCGGTCATTTTTATAGGAAGGTCCTCTTCCTTTACGATAGTATCGCGATAGATATTGGTTACTGGCACTTCGGCGGTGGGGATGAGATAGAAGTCGTCTTCGGTGGCATGGTACATTTGGCCCTCTTTATCAGGAAGCTGTCCGGTGCCGTATCCTGAATCGGCATTTACCATGAAAGGAGGCACAACTTCCATATAACCCGCTGCTGCTGCCTGATCCAGGAAATATTGGGTCAAAGCGCGCTGTAAACGGGCTCCTTTGCCCAAATAAACAGGAAAACCGCTTCCGGTAATCTTGTTGCCCAACTCAAAGTCGATAAGTCGGTATTTAGCCGCAAGCTCCCAGTGTGGAAGGGCTTCAAAGGAAAACTGAGGTTTGTTGCCTCCGCCGCGCACTTCCAGGTTGTCTTCGGCATCTTTTCCTTGTGGTACAAGGCTTTGAGGCAGGTTTGGCAGGCTCAGGAGGATGTTTTTGATTTGCTCCTGGATGTCGGCATGACCGGTCTCAAGGGCGGCGCTTCGCTGTTTAAGATCTGCTACGTGTTGTTTTTTAGCCTCAGCCTCATCGCGCAGCCCCTGGCCCATCAGCTTACCGATCTCTTTGGAGGTGCTGTTTGTTTCGGCAAGCGTGTTATCAAGCTCTGTTTGGAGACGTTTGCGCTCATCATCGAGGCGCAGCACCTCGTCTATGAGATTGATATCATACTTATTTCGTTTTGACAGTCGTTCTTTTGCTTCAGATGTATGTGTGCGGAGGTAGCCGATCTCGATCATTCCCTAAATTTTAACGCAAATATAAGGCTACTGTTTGGCGCAAGGGCTTTGAGGGCTTGCAATATTCAAAATATCACCTTATTATTGCACCGTAAAGTCCATTTAATCGTAAGTCGGACACACATCACCACCGGTTTTTTCAGCCACCTTTTCCTAATTAGTTAGCTTATCGGGTTCTGTTTTACCGGCATCAATACACACATGTTTTTAGTAAGTCAGTATATCCATTACATTATTATTTAATCTTATTCATCTAGTATGTACACTGAGGAACAGTTGAGCGACATGGTCGTTCCTGAACTGAGAGAGATCGCCGAAGGATTGTCTGTTGCGAATGTGAAGAAGCTCGGTAAATCTGAATTAATTTCTGCAATTGCATCTGCTCAGGCAGCAAATGGCAAAGGCGAGAAACAAGATCGCAAGCGCGTTTTGCGTCCGCGCAAGAAAAAAGATACGCCTGTTGACGAAAATGTTAAACAACTCGAAATTCCGGATGTTGTTGAAGAGGAAGCGCCGATAGAAATTCCGGAAAAAACAGAAGCACCTGTAGCTCCCGTTGCACCGGTTGTTGAGCAGATAGAAAAACCTGTTCGCGAAGAACAACCACAACATCAACACCAACATCAATATCCGCAAAAAAAGCGCGAACCAAGATTTAATATCGACATCGATGGCGCCGTACCCGGTGAAGGTGTATTGGAAATGATGCCCGATGGCTATGGATTTTTGAGAAGCGCAGATTATAATTATTTATCATCACCCGATGATGTATATGTTTCTCCATCACAAATAAAATTATTCGGATTAAAGACCGGCGACTGGGTTTCGGGCTTTGTCCGCCCTCCGAAAGAAGGTGAAAAATATTTTGCTTTATTGCGTGTTGAAACAATTAATGGTCGCGACCCGAAAGAAATTCGCGATCGTGTGCCATTCGATTATCTTACACCATTATTTCCTGATGAGAAATTAAATCTCATTTATAATGCAGGAGATTACAGCACTCGCGTAATTGATTTATTTACGCCGATAGGAAAAGGTCAGCGCGGAATGATCGTTGCGCAACCTAAAGTAGGTAAGACTTACTTATTAAAAAGTATTGCGAATGCGATAGCGCAAAATCATCCTGAAATTTATCTGATCGTATTATTGATCGATGAGCGTCCGGAAGAGGTTACTGATATGGAGCGCAGTGTGAATGCGGAAGTAATTGCATCGACATTTGATGAACCTGCAGAGAAACACGTAAAGGTGAGCAGTATCGTATTGCAGAAAGCGAAACGATTGGTAGAATGCGGACAGGATGTTGTAATCCTGCTCGATTCGATCACGCGCTTGGCTCGTGCACATAATACGGTTGCTCCTTCGAGTGGTAAAGTGTTATCGGGAGGTGTGGAAGCAAACGCCATGCAAAAACCAAAACAATTCTTTGGCGCTGCGCGAAATATCGAAAACGGTGGTTCGCTTACCATTCTTGCTACTGCATTAATCGACACCGGTTCGAAAATGGATGAGGTGATTTTTGAGGAATTTAAAGGAACGGGCAATATGGAGTTGCAGTTGGATAGAAAATTATTCAACAGAAGAATATTCCCTTCAATAGATATCATCAACAGTTCTACACGCCGCGATGATTTGTTGCACGAAAGAGAAGTGTTGCAACGTATGTGGGTATTGCGCAATTATCTAGCTGATATGAACACGGAGGAAGCAATGCAATTTTTGTTGCAACGCATGAGAGGAACGAAGAGCAATGAGGAGTTTTTGGCTACGATGAATGGGTGAGGTTAATTAGCCAATTAGCGTATTAGCCGATTAGCCAATGGGGGGCGTGCTTGCATGGAGATTTTCGTTTTAGTGAGCAAGTTTGAGGGTTAGCAAGTTAGCAGGTGAGGGTAATTAGCAAATTTGAGAATTAGCAAATTAGCAAGTGGTGGTGCTTTTAACGCTGGCGCGTTAATAGGGAATGCAATTATATTGCTTTGCAATATTTTTATTCCGAAGCGCCATTATCTCCCCTCTCTATCGACGGTAGGAGATGGAGAGGGGCCGGGGGTGAGGCGGGCTATAATTCGCCGAGGTACCAGAATAAGGTAAGATGGTATTTAAAGAAATCTGCGCGTGGGATTCCACCGGTGTTGGTGTCGTAGAGGATGGTGTATTTACCGGGGTGCCA
>JAIBBA010000226.1 GCA_019694895.1 Chitinophagales bacterium | reverse complement strand
CAAGCATTGGAAGATTTGCAATACATAGTATTTCCTAATCTTGCTGAAGATGAAATCCTGCATAAAGCACATTACCTGAAGCATTTGGAAATATTTCCTGAAGGTCAATTAGTGGCATTGCATAACGACCAGGTGATAGGAGGGACTACCACCATGCGATATCACATGGATCCCGATCATCCGGCTCAACATACATTTTCAGAAACAGTAGCAGGTGGATGGCTCACCACACATCAACCTGCCGGTGAATGGTTATATGGCATCGATGTAAGTGTGCATCCCGATTATAGAAACAGAGGTATTGCCCGCGCATTTTATAATATTCGTCAGCAAATTGCCAAGGCGCTTGGTTGTCGCGGTCAGCTGACTGTTGGTATGTTAAACGGGTATCACAATTATGCAAGTACTATGTCAGTGAAAACGTATTTCGAGAAAGTAAAAGCCCATGAATTATTTGATCCTACCGTTTCAGTGCAGGAGAAAATTGGTTTCAGAATTGTCAGCTTAATGGAAAATTATTTAAACGATCCCACTTGCGGAAATGCAGGTGCGGTTATTGTAATGGAATAAAATAAATGATATGTCAACCATTCAACTAAAAACAAGTATCCCCGGTCCGAAATCACAGGAAATTATTGAACGTCGGAAAAATGCCATGCCTGCAGGTTTGGCCAAATCTACCGAAGTTGCCGTAGTCTCCGCTGAAGGTGGTGTTGTTACAGATGCTGATGGCAATATTCTGCTCGATTTTGCCGGTGGTATCGGCATGATGAATATCGGTCATCGGCATCCTGATGTTGTGAAAGCGATGCAAGAACAGTTGGATAAATACATTCACGTTTGCGCATTAGTAGCCACACCCGAACCATATGTTGAACTGGCTGAAATGTTGAATGCATTGACTCCGGGTAATTTCCCAAAGAAAACAATCCTCGCCAACAGCGGTAGCGAAGCAGTGGAAAATGCCATTAATATTGCGCGCTATGCCACAAAAAGAAGCGCCGTAATTTGTTTTGAAGGGGGATATCATGGTCGCACTTTGTTGACATTATCGCTCACCAGTAAATATGCTTTATTTAAAAAAGGCTTTGGTCCGTTTGTAAGTGATGTCGTGCGTCTTCCTGCGCCAAATATGTATCGCAAGCCACAACAATTTTCGGAAGCGGAGTATATTCAATTTTGTATTCAACAATTTGATAATGCAATGATTGCTCAAATTGATGGCGACAGCGTTGCAGCAATTATTATTGAGCCGGTTCAGGGTGAAGCAGGGTTTATCCCAATGCCGAAAGAATTTCTTCAACATCTCAGAAATGTTGCCGATAAACATGGCATTGTATTAATATTTGATGAAATACAATGTGGTGCTTCGCGAACCGGTAAATTCTTTGCATGTGAACATGCAGGTGTAATTCCGGATATGATATGTATGGCGAAATCAATAGGTGCCGGTATGCCGATCAGCGCAGTTACAGGAAGAGCCTCGATCATGGACGCACCGCATCTTGGTGGAGTAGGAGGTACCTATGGAGGAAATCCCATTGCATGTGTCGCTGCTATCGAAGCAGTGAAAGTGTTATCATCAACTGAATTTTTGAATCGCGTACAGGAAGTTGGTAATTTAATTTCAGCACAGGTTCAAAATTGGAAAGAAAAGTATGCATTGATCGGTGATGTCCGCGGAATCGGTGCTATGCAACTTGTCGAATTTGTGAGCAATAGAAATGAACGCACCCCTGATCCTGATGTAACCTTAGAAATTATTCGCGACGCTGTTGCACATGGATTATTAATGATTCGCGCCGGATTATATTCAAATTGTATTCGATTGCTTCCTCCTGTAGTTATGACTGATGCACAATTGCAAGAAGGACTTGCCGTACTCGAAGCAGCCATCGCACGTGCACATAACAAACGCGGATTGTAAATATATGAGTCGCCTCCTGTTACATAATGCGCATGTGCATACACAGGATATTCAACATCCTTATGCAACTTCCATTCTCGTAGATGGTGAAAGAATTATTGCCGTTGGCGATGAGACTTTATTGCTGGAAGCAGGCGATATTCAAAAAATTGATATTGGTGGTCGACATATTTTTCCCGGATTACACGATGCCCATATTCATATATGGAAAGTGGGCAATCTGCTGACTAACATGCTCGATTTGCGCGGCGTTGGCAGTATTGATGAAATGCAACAGCGACTCAGTGATTACGCTCGCGCACATCCGGAACTTACATGGATTCAAGCACGCGGCTTTAATGAAGTAATATTTCCCGATAAACGCATTCCGAATAAACTTGATATTGATGCGGTGATTTCCGACCGACCGGTAGTGATCACACGCACCTGCGCGCATCAGGTTGTTGCAAACTCTAAAGCGCTTTTGCTGGCAGGTCTTGATAAAAATATGCAACCTGTTCCCGGAGGCGAAATAAAATATCTTGCTTCAGGAGAATTAAGCGGTCATTTTACCGAAACGGCTATCGGCTTGATTTTAAAGGCTGTTCCAAAATATACTGCTGCTGAATTGCGCAACATGGTATTAACAGCTCAGGATGCTTTTCTGAAGTTGGGAATTACCGCTGCCTGTGATCCTGCAGTCGACCGCGATTTGTTAGAGGTATATAAACAAATGGATGCCGATGGCGAATTGCGCATGAGAATAAATGCCATTCCCATTCGCGTACCGGATGGTTCTCAAAAAATATATCCGAACCCTCAACATTATTATTCATCACATTTAGTTGTAAATACCGTAAAGTTTTTTGCTGATGGCGGACTGAGCGGGAAAACAGCGGCACTGCGCCTACCATACTTGAATGATACTTCGAAAGGTGTAATGCGATTGGAAAAAGAACAATTCTATCAATTAGCACTTGAATCGCAGGAAGCAGGATTTAAAATTGCAACTCATGCTATTGGCGATGCTGCTGTTGATTTGGTGCTTCAAGTGTATGATAATTTGCCTTTGTCAAATATTGAACACAGGCTTGAACATGTTGGATTTGTGGATGATAATCATCTGGACATTATGTACCGCCGGAAGGTATCGGCTGTGATGCAACCAATCTTCATTCGCGAGCTGGGTAAGAATTTCATAGTATCACTCGATAAAAAAAGGTTGGATAGCATTTACCCTATTCATACCATAGCAGCACATGGCATCAATGTGGCATTATCTACTGATGCGCCTGTTGTTCGATCCTTTGATCCGAGAACAAATAT
>JAIBBA010000019.1 GCA_019694895.1 Chitinophagales bacterium | reverse complement strand
GGTGAGTGGTGAGTGGTGAGTGGTGAGTGGGTGAGTTTACCTCGCTGAGCAGGCGGGTGGTGAGTTTGGGGTAAGACGTGAATCGTGACTCGTGAATCGTGACTCGTGAGTTTGGGGTAATACGTGAATCGTGACTCGTGAGTTTGGGGTAATACGTGACTCGTAAATCGTGAGTTTTGGGCAATACGTGACTCGTGTGTTTGGGGAATTTGTTTTGCGCCTTTGCAACTTTGCGTCTTAGCGCGAAAAAAAACTTACTCCATGGTTTCCACCATATTGTGGAATACATTCACTACGTCTTCGTCTTCTTCGAGTTTTTCGATGAGATTGTGCACGAGTTTTTCAGCGTCGGGAGGAACCGCATTTTTATTCATGGGAATACGCAATAATTCGGCACCACTGATCTCGATATTCAGTTCATCAAGTTTCTTCTGCATATTTCCGAAATCGTTGAAAGATGTTTCGATGTAAACAGTTCCATCTTCTTCATAAATATCTTCGGCACCACCATCGATGAGGTCTAATTCAACAACATCGAGTTTAATCTTTCCGGATTCAACTTTGAAAATACCTTTTCGTTCAAATAAATAACCAACTGATCCGCTGGTACCCAAAGCACCTCCTCCTTTAGAGAAGAGTACGCGAACATTTGCAACGGTGCGAGTAGTATTATCGGTAGCACATTCAACCATGATGGCTACACCACCGGGGCCGATACCTTCGTATACCACTTCCTCAAAATCTTTTTCATCCTTGCTTGATGCGCGTTTGATAGCAGCTTCTACACGGTCTTTCGGCATCTGTACCGCCTTAGCATTCTGAATGGCAATACGCAGCTTGGGATTCGCTTCAGGATTAGGTCCGCCGTTTTTTACAGCGATGGCAATTTCACGTCCTACACGGGTAAAGGCAGTAGCCATTGCACCCCAGCGTTTGAATTTTCTTTCCTTGCGATATTCGAATGCGCGTCCCATAATAATTGTTTTGAGGCAGCAAATTTACGGCTTTAGCCGACAATTGGCAATTATCATTATAATACAGAGTATGTAATCATTGTAACCTTATCGCCATGGCCAATACGAATCAGGTATGCACCGGAACCCAGGCGATTTGCAGGAATGCTGTAACTATAGGTGCCGGCGGGCAATGTGGCAGGTGCTTCTTTAAATACTTCCTGCCCTGCCATGTTGAAAATATGGAGTGTAATGGTTTGGGCAATATCGTTGGTAATGATTACCTCAGAAGTATGCGTTCCCGGATTATTGGTCAGTATTACTTCGAACAAATCCGGCACGGAGGCGGTGTCCACCGTATTATAAGCTCCCGGGGAAGCAACTGGTAAATTCGTAAATGGACCAGTTCCATTTGGTAATCTGCCCCATGAAACATCAGGTGGAATATTCTTGAATGAGGTGGAATCGATTAAATAATAATCGGTAGTGACATCGCCATAAATAAATAAGTCATCCTTATCTGCATCGATAGAGAAGGTAGCATGATTGAGGCCCTGTTCCGTTTCATTATCGGCAAAGATTAACACATAACTGTCAAAAGGAAGCATCATATCAGGCAGTCGCCATTTTGTTGGCCTGTCCAATTCATCGGTGATAAATAAATTGCTGATGTCAATGGCATATAAACCGTAATTATATAATTCTATAAAATCAGGAAATTCACCGGCTCCATCGGGCACCGTGCTTACATTATCAGGCATCACTTCGTTGATATGTAATGTTGGTGTTGTATATCCGATTGTGCGTGCGATGTTTTCACAAACAGGATAAACACTTTCATTTCCTGTATTATCAGATGCGATAATATGATAATAAAAAGTGGTGCCATCCATAGGTACAATTACGGTGTTACCATAAATGTTATCACCCGCAATGCCATCACCATGTGCACCATCGTCATATAAATCTGCAGTGCTGTAACCAGTTTCATTATTACTATACAATAACTGAACAGCGGATACGGAAACATCTTCTTCAATGAAAACAGTGATATTTAAATAATCACCATGTTCTAAAAGCATATGATCTTGTTGGGGGAAATGAATGATAGGTGCGATATCACTTAATTCCACCTGATCAAGTGTGCTGTTGATGCGTGCGTCGAAAAAATTCTTGATACCGTAAGGGCAATGTCCGTCTATATCATCTGTATCAAAACCATCAAGAAAATCGCCATACGAATATCCATAATCCATGGTGCGATAAATATCAGCTAATGCTGACGGAGCGATAAGGTCGCGGATGTCGTCTAAACGCGGATACCAATAATCGGTATCCATGCCATAAGTGGCAATGAGGTTGAGATAATAGCTGAAACGTTCGCGATATACATCAACTTGCAGCAATCGTTCAACTAATGGTCGGCCATCAAAATTCCAGTCGTAAACATTGCGTGTTCCCCAGTCAATTCCGAACCAATCGATGCCAAGGACGTTATCGCAATCATAGCTCAGGAATTTATATTGCCCTGATTTTAAATCATGGTAGAGATAATAATTATTTTGATTGGCGCCATAATTATCCCAGTGACCGGTAGAGATATCTAAGGCATAGATCTTTAAAAATTGATCTACATCAAATAAGGGTTCGAAAGCACAAGGGAGATCGGCAATGGGTGTGTTATTCAATACATCGAACATGTGAGCCAATTCGCCTTTCATATTCACTTGTTCATTTGATTGTTGTTCGTATGTGTTGTATGCACCTGTATTTTCCCCATTATAGGTAAATGTACTACCGTATAAACATTTGAACAGAGCACCTGCATCATCGCCATAGCGGTCGCGGCACCAGATATCGTCATATTCTTCAACTACGGTATAAAATCCAAAATATTGATCGTTAATATACACTTCAGCAAATCCCACTCTGCGCATGGGAAGCCCTAGGCGATTATAAATGTCGAAATACGTTTTTTCACGAACCATAGTAGGGTCGTTGTGATTGCCGATAAGATTTAATTTCTTGGCAGTTTCAAACGTGCGACCCGGATTGTAAGTATTGAACGAAACTTTAAATGATTTTTTTGCACTGGATAAAGAGGTATTACCTCTCAATCTAAATCCTACATCCTGTAAGGTGTCGGTTTGTGTACCTCTGTCGAAAACAAATTGCACTGCATACTCATGTTCGTTTTCAAGTTCATCGTACATTTCTGAAAGCGAATCTATATCCATGGTGATATAGATCTTGTTCACTTGTGTGTCGTCATATAAAATACTATAGGGTGGTGTCATTTGAGCCTTTGCAACGAAGGTGCTGAGCAGACACAGATAAAATATGAGTAACGAACTTTTCAATGCAGCACTTATTTATGCAAATTTACACTGTGAAACATAAACTTCTGTTAATTGCATCAATTTGTATGCTAAGGGCGCTTCCATCAGGTGCTCAGACCCCTGCATGGGCAAAAGAGGCAATATGGTATCAGATTTTCCCCGACCGCTTTCGCAATGGGGACCCTTCAAACGATCCCACGCTTGCCGATATCAAAGGTTGCTGGCCGCATAATGATACTGCAGCCTGGGAAATCATGCCATGGACATCAGACTGGTATGCCATG
The DNA here is from genome assembly GCA_019694895.1 of Chitinophagales bacterium. GTDB lineage: Bacteria > Bacteroidota > Bacteroidia > Chitinophagales > BACL12 > UBA7236. Next base: position 30,511 of record JAIBBA010000019.1, on the reverse strand, counting down.
CAACCGTGGGAACTCGCCAATGGACAAGATTTTAACTACAATGTTCAACGCAGGCGATACGGGGGCGATTTGCAAGGGATTATCGATCGCTTAGGGTATATCGACAGTCTTGGCATTAATGCCATTTATCTGAATCCTGTTTTTTGGGCGCCGAGTTTGCATAAGTATGATGCGGTAATGTATCATCATGTAGATCCGAATTTTGGTCCAGATCCTGAGGGTGATAAAAAGTTGATAGCAAGTGAAGACCCGATAAATCCTGCAACCTGGCATTGGACGGCAGCAGATAAACTGGCACTGCAATTAATAAACTCCTGTCACAAACGCGGTATTAAAATCATTTTCGACGGCGTGTTTAATCATATGGGCATAAATAGTTTTGCTTTTCAGGATGTGGTAAAAAATCAGCAGGATTCTAAATACAAAGATTGGTTTACCATTTATAGTTGGGATGATAGCCTTGCAGGAACCACATTTAAATATCAGGGTTGGTTTGGTGTTCCGGATCTCCCTGAAATAAAAGAAGATTCGATGGGAATTGTGGCCGGTCCGAAACAATATATTTTTGACTGCACCAAAAGATGGATGGCACCTGATGGGAATGCAGCAAACGGTATAGACGGATGGCGGTTGGATGTGGCTTTTTGTGTGGATCACGATTTTTGGAAATCATGGCGCTTGTGGGTGAAATCTATTAATCCGGAAGCATATTTAACTGCGGAAGTAATTGATAAAAAGGAAGTAGTTGCACCTTATTTACAAGGAGATGAATTTGATGCAGTAATGAATTATGGATTTGGTGTGATTGCAAGTGAGTTTTTTATAAACAAACAATCGCGCATTTCTGTAACCACCTTCGATTCCTTACTTGCTGATTTACGTCAGGCCTATAGACCGGATTTCACTTACGTAATGCAGAATTTGTATGATAGTCACGATACGCAGCGCTTCACATCTTTTTTGCATAATCCGGATATTGCACGGTTTCGTACTTGGGGTGAATATTTTAACGCAACTAAATCAACAAATCCCGCATATCATGTAGGCAAGCCCACTGATGAAGAATACAAAAGGCAAATGTTGATGGCGCTTTTTCAATATACTTACGTAGGTGCTCCGATGTTGTATTACGGTGATGAAGTGGGTATGTGGGGCGCAAACGACCCCGATTGCCGGAAGCCAATGGTATGGCAGGATATGAACTATCAGCCCGAGCAAAAATTGTCATCGCAAGAAGTAAGAACACCGGTTGATACGGTTGAGGTAAATACAGAATTGTTAGACTATTACAGAAAACTTGGCAAGTTGAGAAACATGTTTGATGTGCTACAGACAGGCGATTATCAAACTATTATTGCAGATAATAAATCGGGCGTTTATGTTTTTGCGAGAAGTAATAATAATCTAACCGTTTATGTTGTATTGAATAATAGTGCAAAGGAGCAAAAGGTAAAGTTGAATATGCCGGGGATGAGATATTATTATCAACCATTGGAATCTGAAATTACAAAAATTAAGAAAGCTAATGTTGCACTAACAATCCCGGCAGTTTCAGGGACTGTAGTATTTCCTTTTACACTAGATGAATGTGTAAATGTTACACCTGAAATGATGGGAAAATAATTATTACTGTTTCGAAATTAATATTTTTTTCAACATAAGTATTTGTCCGAAATGATAATTATCGTGATGCAAGAGCCCGTGAATTACTTCATAACAAGTAAATTTAGTTTTGCTCGGAAGATATCCGCTGTCTAAAATGTCATCATTGATGTTTGATAAATAGAGCTGCCAGTCCTTTTCATTTTGCGCATAATCCTTCAGTAATTGTTGCCATGCCGAAGCAGAAAAATCCTGCGGTTCGGATAAGTAATTATCCTCCGGCGATTTGAATTCGGCACCCTGAATTTTCTGCAATACATTGATGCGCCACCCCAAACAATGATATACTAATTGCCAGATACTGTTTGCACCCGGTATTGGATGAGCGGCAGCTATTTCGGGTGTAATGTCCATGAGGATATCTGTCATTTTGATATCTGTCCACGGTGTGCCATCATACCAATCTGAAAATAATTTCGCGATGCGAGCAGCTTCATTTGTTGCCATATAGTTGTTGTATTGATTGCAGGTGGTGACGAATATGAAAGTCGGTAAAGAACAGCATTTCTCTGAGTGTGATCTTTCCTAAAAGAGGATGAGGGAGGAGGTATTTATCCAGGTTAGTATCATTATAGCTGTTAGCTGCTTTCAACATTTTATGATGCCTGGTAAGACAATCGTTAATTACGGTCGATTTTTCAGCAGCGGTATCGAGTGCTTTCGGCACATATGGGGCAGATGCTTTTCCGCCTTCGCTCAACTTAAGGTGATATTTCGTCAAAAGCTCGTCATAACTCCTTCCGGGGCGATTGGGCTTACCGAAGAGGAGACGCAAAACAAAACTCGGAAGTCGAAAGGCCAAAATCAGGGGTTTTACGGCAAGTTCAAGGTGTTTTACTTGTTCTGCCGGGCTCCAGGTATCGCCGTTGCGATTAAAAAATGCCTGTTCATCAAAGTGCGATAATTCTGATGGTATCAGATTTATGGTGTTTTCGACTTGTTTTGTGACTGAAATTGGTGTCATATTCCCGGTAAATGTGAATAATTAAGTCCCAAAATCCGTTGAATATCTGCAATTTTGTGGCGATTACTTATCTTCGTAAAAAACCACACACACTGCAATATGCCGAAGTTTAGGATTTTAACCTGTAGTGTGCTCCTCACAATTGGGCTGTCCGTGTACGGACAAACTCCTATTTCAGGGGTTATAAACACCTATTATGAGGTCACAGGTATCGACAAATGTAATAATTCCATTACATTGACTGCAACCCCTATTGGGTTAGCGGTAGGTGATAACGTGGCCATGATTCAGATGCGTGGTGTAGACGCTGATGCCGACAATGACAATACATACGGCTCGATATTGAATTATGCGAAAAGCGGTGTGTATGAGCTTTTCACGGTTCAAGCTATTTCCTTCAACGTGGTTACACTCAATGAGGTTATTGAAAAGTTATACAGCATTCCCGGTAGAGTGCAGTTGGTGCGCATACCGGAATATACGGATGTCGAAGTTACAGGAACTGTGACAGGACTTCCCTGGAGTGGTACAGTAGGGGGAGTTGTAGCGCTTATCGCAAATGGGACACTTACTTTAAGTGCAGATATAGATGCTTCAGGCATTGGATTCCGTGGCGCGGGTGTGGTGCTTAATACTCCGTGTTTAACAGGGTCGCCAGTCGGATTTGATGGATATGTGACAACAGCCGGTGAAGACAAAGCCGGTAAAAAAGGAGAAGGCATCAGCGAAAACGGCGACGATAGGTATGCTCGTGGTGCGCCGGCCAACGGTGGTGGTGGAGGAAACGATCGCCAGACCGGCGGTGGTGGCGGATCAAGCTATGCTCCCGGTGGAGGTGGTGGACAATTGTTGTTCCCTCCTGCAGGTTCATGTGGTGGTTCATACCCGGGAATAGGGGGTAATCCGCTCATTTATGACAATGCTGAAAACCGCATCTTTATGGGTGGCGGCGGAGGTCAGGGTAGTTCAAACCTTGGCACAGGTACTTCGGGTGGTAATGGTGGTGGTATCATTATAATTATAGCTAATAATATTGAGGGAAATAATTTCTTTATACGATCAAATGGTATGTCCGTAACCACAACTGCTTTTGATGACGGAGCAGGTGGAGGAGGCGGAGCAGGTGCTGTGCTTATTGATGCAGCCTCAATCTCTTCAGTAGTAAATGTTCAAGTTCACGGCGGCGATGGTGGTGATGTAGATAATACCTTTGATGGCGTTAACTGCGTGGGTCCCGGAGGCGGGGGCTCTGGTGGTGTTCTTTGGATGCCTTCCGGTGCAGTACCTCCAAACGTAAACCTTGATGCCGGCGGTGGTTCTTCAGGAATTACTGTTGGAGAAGGCGCAGCTTCACCATGTTTTAACTCAGTTAATGGCGCAACTGCCGGTTCAAACGGAAACTATGTCGGTGGCCTTGCACTTCCAATTGCAGATCAATTATATGTTGAACTTACACTCGATATGATTCCTGATGATGCAGTTGTTTGTCAGGGAAATGAATTATTTATGAGTGCTGTTGCAACAGGAACCGGATCTGTTAGTTATCACTGGAATGATGAAGATGCTTCAACTACTCCTGATGTTACTGTCATTCCTGAAACAGATATGACCTATACTGTTATCATTGAAGATGATCTTGGATGTCAGCTAATCGGTGAAGTGGTGGTAGATGTTATTGATACAGTAGAAATTACCGCTTTCCCCGATACATCGCTCGAAATGGGCAACTATATGACCTTGTATTCTAATCTTGATGATACCTATACTTACCTATGGTCACCCGATTATAATATCGACGATGTAACTGCTGCAAATCCTGTTATTAATCCGTATGAAACTACTACTTACTGTGTAACGGCCACGCATCCTACAGGTTGTTCTTCAACAGATTGCATTACCATTTTAGTAGCCGCAGGAGTAGCTTTTCCAAATGCATTTACGCCAAATGATGATGGTATCAATGATGTCTTTAGAATACCTCCTGTAGCGAATTTGTGTGAGGATATCCAATACTTTAAAGTATTCGACAGATGGGGACAGGTAGTATATGATTATTATGCTACAACTGATTCTGAAGGATGGGATGGAACCTCCGGCGGAATTCCTCAAGAGATCGGTACATATGTGTATCTGATCAAAATGCTTTGCGATGGAGAAAATCGCACCTATTCAGGAGCATTGCATTTGATGCGTTAATTAATGCGTATACATCCAGAGTAAAACAGGTTCGGTTGATTTTTTTAACCGGGTATCCAGTCGTGCCATAAATGCATTACTAACTGCAGGGCAACCCCATCCTTCCGGTGAGCCATCCGGATATACTTCAATGTCGTTAACAAATTCCCAACTATGCAATACTATCCTGCGTCCGTTTGCATTGCTGTTGGTGCTATCGAGACCGTATAATTGATATTTTATGTTAATTCCCCATTGACTCCACGCTCTTTCGCCAACGCGATATTTTCCTAATGATGAACAGTGGCTCTCATATTCATTACTGAAAACCGGTGCATCAGCAGTGCCATCATCACCCCAATTGCTTATACCGCAACCATGACTTACCAGTGCACTGTCCACTACTTTGTTGCTATCAAAATCCCATATAAAAAATCGGTAGCGTCCCGAATGGCGGCTCATGTCAAGTAGAAAACAATAATGCTTATTATATCCTTCTGATTTACAGAATGCTTTGGCTTCGGCTTGCTTACCCACTAAATAGCAGTGGTCTATAGAATCGATATTGACCTCCTTAACGACTATTTCATCTGTTTCGTCGGTTGTCATCCCGTCAGATGATTCACATGCAGCAGCAACACTACAAGCTATTACAAAGAGAAGGAGCGTGCGCATTAATTTGGGTTTTCACCCATAACGCAGAAATGGTAATTAAATTATGTTGAAGTAAGGTCGGCTTATTTGACCATCAATTTGTCGTTCAACAATACAGTTTGCAATTCAGCCGGGTCTAATTTGCCAAGTTCTCTCTCAGCGTCCAGATACTCTATGGCACCATTGTATTTAAACTGCACACGACGAGCGATATCGCCATATTGCGGACATTTTACATTTTGGTAGTTCTTCAATTTGCCTGTATCGTAAAATTCTTTGCGCATCAATAAATATCCGGATTGATCATATTGTTTGATCACTTTTGGTTTGTCTACGGTATAATAATTTTTCCATATACCTGTTTCCAACCCCTTTGTATAAGTGCCTTCAATCTGAACAACACCTGAAGCGTAATAAAATATCCAGTTGCCTTCGGGTAAACCATCATTTAAATTCCCGTCGAATATTTTTCGTTGCTTGTCGTCATACGCAGTAACTTTTCCCGTATATGGTTTTTTCTTAAAGTTGTAAATGGTGGGCGTAAAATTGATCACCCTTGAACTATCGTCATTTTGCATCGGACTGAAGTCAAGTCCGCTTCCGGAATCTGATTCAAGAAACTGTGCCAACAAGACGCCATCTGCATCAAATTGTTTTTCTTTTTTTTCGCAAGACAAGGTAACTGCGAGCAGAATAACAGGAATAATATATTTCATATTTTAAAATTACAATTTATTTTTTACGGAGTGTAATTTGTGTTATTTCAGGCCAAATGCCCAAACGTCCCGGATAACCCACTGTTCCCAGTCCGCGATTAACGTAGATATGCGTATCTTTTTTGGTATAGAGTCCTGCCCATTGCGGATAAATAAATTGAGAGGGAGAGAATCGAATTGCAGGCACTTCTATACCCATTTGAAATCCGTGTGTATGCCCGCTCAATGTGAGATTTGGTAAACGCGGATGCTCCAATATTTTTGCATCCCAATGCGATGGGTCGTGCGACATGAGAAGCATGAATGCATCATTAGGAATTCCTTTATATGCGAGGTCGAGATCGCCGAACTTCGGAAAATCACCTTTCCCCCAGTTTTCTACACCTGCAATATAGATTTTGGCTCCCTCTTTTTCTATTGATGTATTTTCATTTAACAACAAATTGAAACCTATGGCAGGATGAATATTTTTCACCAATGCCAGATTTGCCGCTTTGGCCTCAGGCGTTTTCCAATTCACATAGTCGCCATAATCGTGATTGCCGAGGATAGAAATTTTACCGAAAGGTGCCTGTAATTGTTTTACTATTTCATACCATCCCGACATTTCATCAGCTCTGCTGTTCACGATATCGCCGGTAAATAATATTAAGTCAGATTTTAGTGCATTTGCCTCATCAACCAAAGTCTGAATATGGTATTTCGCGTTGGTATCCCATGAACCCATATGCAGATCGCTGAGTTGTGTGATGGTAAATCCATCGAATGCATCAGGGAGATTAGAATAATACAATGTTTCGCGATGAATGGTAAATCGATATCTGCCTTTAAAAATGCCATACATAAATCCGGTAAACGGTAAGGCTCCGGCAATGAGTGCGGATTTTGCAATGAATTTCCTGCGACTAATCAGCAATGGTGCTTTTTCAGGCGTAGATTCAACATTTCGTTTTTTTCGTGTGAAAAGACTGTAAGGTATGCGCCAGATATCCTCAGCGATTAATAAAATTATCGCTACTATGAGTTTGGCAAATAAGAGGCTTACGAATATACCGAAAAAGTACAGATTGATCCTGGCAAAGTCGGGACTCATAAATTGCATGAGCAGAAATCCGCTGCTCGTAATAAAGAAAAGCGCAATATTTAGTGACCAATATCTTTTTAATGCCCGTTTCGGATTTTTTGCAAACGAGGCCTTTACGGCGCCATGGATGAAAATATCCGGGATGAAATAAAATATGGCTGTAAATGCCAGTCGAGTAAGCAGCGAAATAATGTCCATGATCAGATAACAGTTTGTTGGGTGGCTGCGTTCACAAATTTAACATTTACTTCAGGTGGCACACTCAACTCTATGCTGATCTCATTAAATGAAAAACTGCCCAAGGTTATCTTTTGCTGAAATGCATCTGCTGATACTAAGGTATTTACCAGCACGCTAAGCAGTTTTTTGTCTTTATTTTCGTCGAGTATGCGCTTGATTTCTTCATCTTTGATGTCGGCAAATTTTTCGAAGTGAAATACCATTCGAGGTGGTATGCCAACGCCGATATTGATTTCTTTTGCTCTGTAACCGGTTTGTTCGATTATTGGAGCCAGTGCTATAACATCGTTGGTGATGGAAGCCATCTTCTCTTTGGTGAGGTCTTTCACATCGTAGAAGTTGGATAATGTTTCCTTTAGTAAGTCTGTTGCTGCCAGATACCCTTCGCCCAGTACACCTGTTGTTTCACCAAGTGCTGTTTTCACAGAGTCGAAAACCTTTTTCATGCCGCAAAGATAAGCGTTGCGGGAGATTGGTGTCCTATAGAGATGGAAGGATTTTAACAATAATAGTTTAGATCATGCTTGTTACTTTGCCGAAAGAAATTCATTTTTGTGATCATTGATAAAAGTTGAAAAAATGGCGAATTGGAAAAAACCACAACCCGGAGAAGTATTTCCATATCAGGAAAAATATATAGCCTTGGTAGAAGGAGATGATGTGCTTGAGATGTTGTCGCAACATGTTCAACAGACCATCGACATGCTTGCAGGGATAGATGAGCAGAAGGCCTTGTTTCGTTATGCCCCCGGAAAGTGGAGCGTGAAAGAGGTGTTGCAACATCTGATAGACACAGAGCGCATTATGTGCTATCGTGCTTTGCGATTTGCCCGCAAAGACAAAACTCCTTTACCCGGTTTTGAGGAAAATGATTATGCTCCGGCATCAATGGCCGATAACAGGAGCATGGTTTCTTTGTTACAGGAATTTGCAGCGGTGCGTCATGCTACCATAATGTTATTTGAATCTTTTACAGACGATATGATTGCACGCACCGGAACAGGCAATGGCAAGGAAATATCGGTGAACGCACTTGGCTTTATCATTGTGGGTCATGAGCTGCATCACATGAAGTTGTTTAAAGAAAAGTATTTAATTTGAAAAGAAAGTATTGGTATTAATTCAATATCCCATCAACGATAACACTCATTCGATAATATAGGTTTACACCTATAATAATGTTAAAAGGGAAGGTAATACCAAGCGCGGCAGTAAGGCTGTAAGTGGGATTTGCATCCGGTATAGCAATCCGCATTGCTGCAGGGGCTGCTATATATGATGCACTTGCGCACATCGTTGCAAGGACTGCAGTTCCTCCGACAGACAAGCCTACAATATTTCCTGCGAGAATTCCTATTGATGCCCCAATCAATGGCATCATTACACCAAACAGTATTAGCGAAATGCCAACTTTTTTCAAGTCAGCGAATCGTGCACTCGCAACAATTCCCATTTCAAGCATGAATATTGCAAGGAACCCTTTGAATAGGTCAAAGAAAAAAAAGTTGAGTTGTTGATTATTTGCTGCGGCCGTATAATATCCTATGCCTAATCCGCCAAGCAGCAATAAAATACTTTTACCAAAGAATACTTCATGTGCTAACTTTCGAATTTCAATTTTGCCTGAACTGACAGATGACTTATATGCAAAAATTGCAAACGCAATTGCCGGTATTTCCAGGGTAACCAACAGGACTGTCATGAATTCCTCGTATGGAACTTGTTTATCATTAAGGAATGTGAGAATTACTGCAAATGTTACCGCACTCACAGAACCGTAATGACCTGCAATTGACCATACATCCGGATTATTGAATTTTGCAATACGTTTTAGCAATAAAGCCGCTATCAGTGTTACTGTTATTCCTGCCGTTATCGTTGCAATTGCCGGCAATAAAATTCCCGAAGGGTTTGCATGATAAAGTTCTATGCCACCCTTGATGCCGATGGCTAATAACAAGTAAATACTTAAAGTGTGATAAAATGCTTCCGGGACTTTTAAATCGCTTTTTAAAACGCCTGCCAGTGCACCGAGAATGAAGAACAATACAACAGGGTCAAGGAAACCGCTCATATGTGTGATTTTGTCCGAAACAGTGCCTCTTATAAAATGTTCAATCGGCGTTAAATTTTAACATTTTCAAGATTTTATGAATGTTAACAGCCCTTGATAGGGGCTATTTTCACCTGACACTGGAAAAACCAGTCTGTTTATACTACTTTTGACCATTATCATATGGAAAACAAGACCACCTACGAGCAGTTATTGATCAATAACAAGGATTGGGTAACCGAGAAATTGGCAGAAGATCCGTCTTATTTTGGTCGGTTGTCAGTTGGGCAAAATCCACCATTTCTGTATATCGGTTGCAGCGATAGCCGCCTTCCAATTGACCTTTTTACCGGTGCCGATCCGGGTAAAATCTTCATCCACAGGAATGTGGCAAATCAGGTATTCCTAAATGATATGAACCTCTTGTCGGTGCTGGAGTACGCAGTGAAAGTGTTGAAGGTTGAACATGTGATCATCTGTGGACATTATAAATGTGGTGGGGTGGAAGCTGCCTATTCAGGAACTACCATGAATATTGTAGAGAACTGGACCATGAATATCAGAGATATTGCCATGGAGTATAAAAAGGAACTCGACGCGATTGAAGATTATCAGGAAAGGTTAAACAGACTCTCGGAATTAAATGTAATCAGGCAATTGCGCCAATTATGCAAAACAAGCGTGATGCACGCAGCATTTAATGAAGGCGCCTATCCAAAATTGCATGGATGGGTTTTGGATATTGCACATGGCTTAATAAACGAACTTCCGCTTCCGATTGATGAGTGGAAAGAATATGGATTATTACCTGCCGGTTATCAATCCTAATGCTGCTTTAATTATCACTCGCCGTGGTGCTCCTGCCGCGATTTTTCTACATCGTATGCTTTGATGATTTGCTTCACGAGGCGGTGACGAACAACATCATTTTCATTGAGGAAAATGGTGCCAATGCCATCGATATCTTTCAGAATTCTCAACGATGTAAATAAACCCGATTGCTGATTTCTCGGCAAGTCGATTTGGGTAAGATCGCCGGTAATAATACATTTTGCGCTGGGTCCGATGCGTGTAAGAAACATTTTCAACTGTGCATCTGTAGCATTCTGAGCTTCATCAAGAATAATAAATGAATGGTCGAGTGTTCTTCCGCGCATGAATGCCAAAGGTGCAATTTCTATCACGCGATTTTGCATGTATAAATTCAGTTTTTCTATCGGCAACATATCATCCAGGGCGTCATATAATGGTCGCAGATATGGATCGATTTTTTCTTTCAGATCACCGGGAAGAAATCCTAAATTTTCGCCGGCTTCAACGGCGGGCCGTGTGAGGATGATGCGTTTTACAACTTTCTCCTTCAATGCCTTCACGGCGAGTGCAACGGCGGTATACGTTTTTCCTGTTCCGGCCGGGCCAATGGCGAAAACAATATCATTGGCAGTTGCCAGGCTTACCATTTTTTTCTGGTTAGGTGTGCGTGCTCTAACCAGATAACCGGATGGACCGTGAACAATCACATCATCAGGTAATTCAGGCAGATCGACAAGCTCAGTTTCGGGCACGCCGAATAAGATGCTTTGCAGATTGCTGTCGCTGATAGTATTAAATTTTTCGAGGTGGTTGATGACCAGGTCGATGCGATGTTTAAAATCTTCGATATCTTTTTCATTCCCACGCACTTTCAGCTCACTACCTCGGGCGGAGATATTGAGAAATGGGAATGTTTTTTTGATGATGCCAAGGCGCGCATTGTGTATACCATAGAAGTCAATCGGCCGCACACCGTCTAAAGGAATGGTTACTTCAATCAATTTTATTGGTAATTTTGAACGTTCATGCAAATTTACCTTTTTTGAACTAACCAGCAGCCCTTAGTTCCCATTTATGCCTATCGTAACCCTTACCTCAGACCTCGGTGTAAAGGATTACTATGTGGCAGTGTTAAAGGGGAAATTACTGTCAGGCGCACCACAAGCCTTGATTGTGGACATTTCCCACGAGATCGCCCCATTTAATATTCAGGAGGCTGCTTTTGTAATGCGCAATGCATGTTTTCATTTCCCGCCGTCTACAATTCATCTTGTAAGCGTTCATGCCGAATCTCGCAGTCCCGTTAAGGCTGTTGCCATTCGCATGCGTGATCAGTACTTTATCGGTATGGATAATGGATTGTTTTCACTTATGGTGGAAGATGCTCCCGACCAGATTGTGGAAATACCTATTTCACATGGACAACAATCTTCGTTTGCTGCGAAAGATATATTAGTGCATGCTGCTATCAGTTTATTGCAAGGTAAAACTTTACAACAAATCGGCACTCCTTTGGGATCGCTGGAAACAAAGACTTATTTGCGCCCGCCGGATAATGCATATCTCATTAGGGCAAACATAGCTTATATCGATAGATTTGGAAACCTGATCATCAACATCACAAAGGAGCGTTTTGAAAAATTGCGTGGAGGAAGAGAATTTGTGATCAATTATAAACGTACCGAAGAAATTCGCGAAATTTCATCCACATATACAGATGTGCCGGAAGGGGAGAAACTGGCCTTATTTAATTCTTCCGGCTATCTGGAAATCGCCATCCACAAAGGAAATGCAAGTCAGTTGTTAGGCCTCCATTTAGATAACACCATACAAATAGAATTTGAATGATCATCCGCATTGTAAAAATGACCTTCGACCACCGAAAGGTTGAAGATTTTCTCCGAATATTTTCGGACGCACAGCACAAGATTGAAGCATTTCCGGGCTGCAAAGGTGTTGACCTTACCAGAGATGTACTACAATCAAACATTTTTATGACCATTAGTATTTGGGAAAATCTGGCATCTCTGGATGAATATCGCAAATCAGAATTATTTAAAACAACCTGGTCGGCAACAAAATTGTTGTTTTCTGAACGCCCCGATGCCTGGTCAGTTGAAAAAATTAGATAATGGTATTGCAAACAGCTTCCTATCCAATTTATATCGACAGTTCACCTGAACATCATGGTGCCCTTTCAGCCTGGATAATTGCGCAACAATATGAGCAATTATTTGTGCTTTGCGATGGTGAAACAGAGAAGCATTGCTATCCTTTATTGAAACCTTTATTGCCGGAACATCAAATTTTCACCATACCTTCCGGTGAGGCATATAAAAATATTAATACCTGTATTACCATATGGCAGTCGCTCGCAAAATGTATAGCAGGAAGAAAAAGCTTATTGATAAATTTAGGTGGTGGAGTGATTGGCGATATGGGAGGATTTGCTGCATCAACATACAAACGTGGAATTGATTTTATTCAAATACCAACAACCTTATTATCGCAAGTAGATGCCTCTGTTGGTGGTAAACTTGGAATCGACCTCGATGGCGTAAAAAACCTTGTAGGCGTGTTTCGCGATCCTAAAGCTGTTTTTATTTCGCCTGCATATTTAACCACTCTGTCAGAAAGGCAAGTAAAAAGTGGATTCGCGGAAATGTTGAAGCATGGGTTTATTGCGGATGCAGATTATCTCCGGACATTGCATAATGCAGATTTGCATGATGTATCGCTGGTGCAGCAATTGATTGAACGGTCTGTTCGAATAAAAAAAGATGTTGTAGAAAAAGATCCCTATGAAAAGGGGTTGCGCAAAATATTAAACTTCGGACATACCATTGGCCATGCCGTTGAAACCTGGAGTTTATTAAACGATGAAGATCCGCTGTTGCATGGCGAAGCGATAGCTATTGGCATGATATGCGAGGCACAGCTCTCGACAGTGATTTGTGGTTTCTCTGAAAGCGAATTAATGGAGGTGACGAACATGTTGATGCATCGGTATGGAAAATATCCGCTTGAAAAAGTGTCTGTAAATGCATTGATGGATATCATGCAACTCGACAAAAAGAATTCGCAACAAAAAATACGATTTAGTTTATTGCAGCATATTGGTTTGTGTCAGTACGATCTCGTTGCTACCGATGATCAGATTGCTGCAGCCTTACAATTTTATTGTGGTTTGTGATGAAGATGAAAATAAAGGCGCCACTGCAGCCTATTCGCAGTGCAATAACACTTGAAGGAAGTAAAAGCATCAGCAATCGTTTGTTGTTGATGCAGGCATTATGCACTTCGGGATTTGAAATACGCAATTTATCCCCTTCTGACGATACAACGACATTGCAGCGTTTATTGAAGCAACAACCTTCCATTAGTGATGTTGGTGCAGCAGGAACCACCATGCGTTTTCTGACAGCATATTACAGCACACTTGAAGGTGAACGCATGCTTACAGGCAGTGCACGCATGCAGCAAAGACCAATCGGTGTATTGGTGGAGGCTTTAGAAAAATTGGGAGCCGATATTACCTACATTGAGAAAAAAGGGTATCCGCCTGTGAGAATAAAAGGCAAGGAATTACCGGGTGGAACCATTCGCATTCGGGCAGATATCAGTTCGCAGTATATTTCGGCATTGATGATGATTGGACCTACATTGAAAAAAGGTCTCACACTGATTCTTGATGGGAAAATTGCATCCGCGCCGTATATTCAAATGACCTTGAGCACCATGCAGGAGCTTGGTATTGATTGCAAATGGGAAGGAGCAACTATTACGATAAAAAATGGCAGCTATCGGTCTGTTGCTATGCAGGCAGAAAGCGATTGGAGTGCTGCATCATATCACTACAGTATTTGCGCATTATCGCCGGGATCACACATGCGCATATCTGGTCTTTTTGAAAAGAGTTTGCAAGGCGATAGCGTGCTTCCTGATATCTATGCTAAGCTTGGCGTGACAACATTTTTCGAAGGAAAGGAAATGATAATTTCAAATACCGGAAATTGCACCTCCTTGCTTGATCAGGATTATAGTGATTGTCCCGATATAGCACAAACAGTTGCTGTTACTTGTGCTGCTTTGGGTATACCTGCAAGATTTACCGGCGTGGAAAGTTTGCGTATAAAAGAAACGGATAGAACAGCAGCCTTGCAATCTGAATTGGCAAAATTCAATGTAACATTTGAAGAACGTGAGCCTGGCGAATGGATATTATCAGGGAAAATTAATCCTGTTGAAGCAACCATCAGTACGTATGAAGATCATCGCATGGCAATGAGTTTTGCGCCGCTTGCTTTGGTTGCGCCATCTATCACCATTGAAGAACCGGAAGTTGTAAAGAAATCATACCCTTCATTCTGGTATGATATGGCAAGATTGGGATTTGTGTTGGAGAATATCTGATTCCAAATTAATCCTTAAGCAGATCGTCAAGCGACGAAGGCCGTTCCTCGTAGCGCCAGTTGAAATTTTTGAGCTGGTAATCCTTTAAATTGATATTTTGCATCGGCTGGAATTTTGAATCCGGTGCATTTTTAAATGCGATGCGATGGAATTTTTTGTCGCTTAGATAAATATTAATTTCACTGCAATACAACGTATTTACTCCAATATATCTGTTAGCATCATCTTTGCCGAAATACACGCTTTCGCCATTCCCTATCGCTTTGATTTTTTTGAGGTCATTGTCTGAAAAATATCCGTATATATTTCTGCCTTTAATTTGGTTATAGATTAGGCTGTCATCTTCATTAATAATAAATCCATTCGAAAATAACTGCACTTGATTCAATTGTTGATGCAGCATCACCAGGTGCATGGTGTCGGCAGTAAATTGTGTGCTATCGCTCCACATAATAGGCAGTCCGTACATACGTAAGGTAGAGTCCGCATCAGAATAACTCAATGAATCGCACAGCCCTTGCAGATCGCTTTTGTAGATTTTCACATTGCGAAAAACATACATGGTTTTGCGACCTAAACTATCCTGCGCAGTTCTGATGGTATCGCCGCCAATGAATAGCGTATCATCTTCCATCACATAGCCTGCAACAGATCCGTCGGTAGAAAAGATTGAATTATTTTTTTCGTCGTACTCGGCAACGTTACTGAATTGAATTACCTGTTGAGCGGTATCCGTAAACACGATATGCCTGAATGCCTTCCCGATACCTGTTTCGCGGTTGTAGTAAATGCTGTCGGCGAGTAATTTCTGAGGTGGATTATTGAGGGTTACCTGATCATGAAAAACTGCGATTCCGGTATTTGTTTGGTAATATCCTTTTCGGCACAATACGGTACTGTTTTCATTGGTAATACGTGTTGGGCCATGGAAGAATGCCGTTTCGGTTCCGGTATTGTATTGGAGTGTATCTGCTTCGAGTTGATATTTCGGGTGCTTGAGCACAACATCATTTCTAAAAAATGCATCATTGGTGAATGCATAATAATATCCTGTTCTGCTAGTCAGCACGGCTTCGCCATCGGTAACTTTTCCTCCGTTTACGTAAGTGGCAACACGCGATGACATATCGTAACTCAAATCCTTGGAAGTAAGCGTCATCGAATTATCGGTAAGGCGCACATTGCCAAATAGGTGTGCCATGCGTGTATTACCATCATATATTGCTGAATCTCCGTATGCATCTATACTATCGCTCTGACTGAGATGCACATGGCCATAAATCCTGGCGATATTTTCAGACTTATAAAGAAAGGCACTATCGCAATATAATGTCAGATTTCGCTGTGTTAACACTACATTATGTACCAGCCGATTGATGCTTACATTTTTTCGTTGAATAATTTCCAGATAATCGGCGCTTTTAATTTGGATAGCAGAACTATCAGATTGTCCGTAAACAAATATGGTATCAGTACAACAAATTGTTGCAACCAGTATAAATTGAAAAATGTAACGCACTGATTTCCGCATGTCGGAAGCAGGTATCATTTAAAGAATTTGATCCTGAGTGTAGGATCTTTACCAAACTCATTGAGTACAGAGTCAAGAGTTGTTAGTGTCTTGGTGAGGTCGGTGTACAACTGTTGATCATTAACCAGCATTCCTAAACTGCCATCACCTGAATTAATTTTAGCACTTATTGCATTGATATTGTCAGCAGCCTTTTGAAATTCGCCTGCCAAAGATTGCCATTCGACCGTTTTGAGTGAATCGCTGATCAATTTCAGATTATCCAATATCTGTGTCATTTCATCCTTGCTCTGGTTTACAGTTTGTGTAAATCCCGACACATCGGTAATGATACTGTCAATATTTGATTCTTCCTTATTTATTAATGCATTGACTCTGTCTGCAGAATTATTGAATGATTCCAGAGTAGTTTTAATACTAGCCATACTTTTGGCGAAGTCATTTTGTACTTCCTCAGTGAATATACCGCGCAACACATTAATGGCAGTATCCATAGAGCTGAGCATGGTTTTCACTTTGTCGGTAATAGGTTTGAATTCCTGGCTAATTGTATTCGCTAAATCTGATTCAATTTTACCGGTAAGCGTGCCGCCGTCAGGGATGAGTTCTGAACTATCACCCAAAAACATCTGCACATATTTTTCACCCATCAGGTTTCCTCTGATCAAAGCATATGAATCTGCCGGGATTTTAAGCCGTTGTTCGAAATTGAGAATAACATCAACACCGGATTGATCTTGTTGCAGGGTAACAGATTTCACTCTTCCGACGGCTAGTCCATCAATGATTACCGGATCGCCAACCAATAAACCTCCCGAAGTCTCATACTGAACATTGTAGTCAATGCCTTTGCTGAATACATTAATACCCTTTAGATAATTGAATCCGATAAACAACAGTGCGATACCAACTGCTGCCAAAATGCCCACCTTCGATTCGTTCGAGATCTTCACCCTGCTAATTTACGTGCTAAGTTATAAAATAGTTGCGTTGTAGCCTTTGGTTCAGCTTCCGGCGAGGGCTTTGGCCTCCTCGATAGAAATGCGTTTACCATCTTTCACAGCTATCACAAATGCATCTTTATAACCCGCATTTCGGGCAAAACTTTGCTTTTTAGTGGCTTCATCCAGGGTTTTGTATGGACCAAGTCGATATTTGTAGAGACCGTTTTCTTTAACATATGTGACATTTTCAGGTTTTAGGTCAGCAAACTTAGTGGCCGAAGCCTCAGATTCCGCTGTATAGAACTGAACGCTGAAAGTGAGTCCTTTGTTATCTGTGGATGTGGTTACAGGCTCAGTTTTCGGTGTTTCAACCTCCTTGTCCATATTCGCTTCAATAGCTTGAACTGTTGCCTCGCTTACCTTTCCGGAGTTGTTTTCCATGTCGTTTTTATAATCGCGGAACGCATAAAAAATGCTTTCGGCTATTGTTGTTTGTCCGCTTTCAGAGGCTAAAAACTTCTCCTCACTGCTGTTAGTTAGGAATCCGGTCTCTATGAGCACACTTGGCATGGCAGTTTTCCAGAGCACGAGGAAACCGGCTTGTTTAACACCGCGACTGCTGCGTTTGGCGTGACTTTTAAGATATTTTTCTACTGATGATGCAAATAGGATGCTTTGGTCCATGAATGCATGCTGATTGAGGCTGAAAATGATATGTGATGCCGGATCATTGGGATTGAACCCATCGTAGTGCTGATTGTAGTTGTCCTCCATCAGGATAACATCATTCTCGCGTTTTGCAACGTTTAAGTTTGCCTCTGTTTTGTGTAAACCCATCACATAGGTTTCAGTTCCATAGGGCGAGCTGTTGGGATTGGCGTTGCAGTGGATGCAAATGAACAAATCGGCATTGTTTCGATTGGCGATTGCTGCTCGTTCATATAATTCGACAAAAACGTCTGTTTTACGGGTGTAGATCACCTTCACATCGGGATAGTTCTTTTCTATCATTTCACCCAGCTTTAGGGCAAGCTTCAAGGCAACTGTCTTTTCATTGTTTGCACTACCGGAGCATCCGATGTCATGACCACCATGGCCGGCGTCGATAACAACAGTTTTCAATTTGTACGCAGGCAATTCCGGTGTCGATGGGGTATTGAATGCGCATACGCCTAACCACAACACCATAAAGGCGCCTGTGATAACACTGGTTCTACTGATCTGCTTCTTCATAATTTCCATAGCTTTGCACAATATTTGCTGTCATTTACGCATTTACTCTAAAACTATTCCAAAGTTACCTGTGTCGCGAAAATTTTTTATCACAATATGGCTGCTATTCGCGATCGGCATGGCAATTGGAGCTCATTCCGGCAATTTTGTATATAATAATGTGCAAACTAACGAGGCGTTTGTGTATTCCTCTGCACAATCAGTGCCAGATTCCTCGATAGCTATAGATTCAACGAAAAATGATTCGCTTTTATTGAATGGCAACGACCTTTGGTATGCCGTTTCGCCCGATGCACTGGATCAGATCATTAATTATAAGGGTGTAGACTCTATTATTTATGACCTTGACTCAGGCAAAACATACATCTATGCTAAAGGAGAAATCACTTATCAATCGTTTAATCTGAAGGCCGATTTCATTGTTTTCGATTGGGCGGAAAAGACCATTTGCGCAAAACAAATTACCGATAGCACCGGAAAAAAGGGCGATCTGGTTTATTTTAAAGATGGAGATGAGGAGTTCAAAGCGGAATACATGTGTTACAATTTCGGCACGAAAAAAGGAAAAATACATTATTTCCGAGCGCAGGAAGGTGAAGGATATATTGCAGTTGAACAGGCAAAGAAAAACGATGACGATTCATACTATGGTGATCACTTAACATATACTACTTGTGAATTAGATCATCCGCATTTTTATATTACAGCGGAAAAAGCAAAAGTAGTACCTCAAAAAGTTGCCGTAACCGGTCCGGCTAACCTTGTTATTGCTGATGTTCCAACGCCCTTGTTTCTGCCATTCGGAATTTTTCCTATTAAGCGCGGACAAACTTCAGGCATCATCATACCGCAATATGGTAATTTGACTACACAGGGTTTTTTCCTGAAAGGTGGCGGGTATTATTTTGCCTTGAGCGATTATTATGATCTCATGTTGACGGGAGATATTTATTCACGTGGCTCATGGGGATTGCATACCAGCTCGAGATATAATTTGAGGTATAAATTTAATGGTGCACTTTACCTCGATTATGCCGTTAATAAATATGACTTTCCCTTCAGCCCTAATTATTCAGAAAATACAGGATATTATATCAGATGGTCGCATAGTCAGGATGCTAAATCAACTCCAAATTCAAAATTCAGTGCAAGTGTGAATCTGGGGTCTACCAATTATCTGAAAGATAACTCTTATTCAAGCAGCTATCTTTCGAATTCACTCAATTCCAGCATTTCCTATGGGCATAATTTTGTTGGAACACCTTTCAACTTTACCGCTGCATTGCGCCACAGTCAGAATATCAGCGAGAAGACAGTTAACGCCACCTTACCTGAAGCAGCTTTGACTATGAATCGTATTTACCCTCTGAAAAAGCTGACAGATAATAAAAACAGCTTTATGTATCAGCTGGGAGTTACCTATTCTATGAATATGCAAAATTCTGTTTCCAGGCCGGATTCAT
Source organism: Chitinophagales bacterium (assembly GCA_019694895.1). Lineage (GTDB taxonomy): Bacteria > Bacteroidota > Bacteroidia > Chitinophagales > BACL12 > UBA7236. The sequence goes on along the minus strand of JAIBBA010000019.1, from coordinate 10,566 downwards.
TATTTTTCGATCAGGCGACACTTGATGCCATGCGAAGCGGATTTCAACATAAGGTATCTGCATCTGCACCGGTGAAAGTTTTAAAATATTTCACTTTCAGCCCTAATGTAAATTATACCGAAAACTGGTATTTCGAATCCATTCGCAAACGTTATGATCCTTATACGGTAACTGATACAATTCAAACCGGGACAGGAGAAGATAGTATCATTACCACCGAGTATTTAGTGCAGGTAGATACCGTTGAAGGTTTTAGTGCTGCACGATATTATTCCATGGGTGCCTCGCTGAACACCAAAATTTATTCCTTAGCACAGTTCAATGGTAAGTTGAAGGCAATCAGGCATGTGATGACACCTACATTGTCATTTAATTACACCCCCGATTTTAGTTTGCCGAAATATGGCTATTATGGTGAATATTATCCAACCGCTTCACAAGAAGAACCTACATTGTATTCCATTTATGAAGGTGGTGTTTACAGTGGTCCCGGAAGAGGTGAAATGGGAACTATTTCACTTGGAATTGGAAACACACTGGAAATGAAAGTGTATTCAAAGAAAGATAGTGTTACCCATGAAAAGAAAGTAAAACTTCTGGAAAACTTCAGCGTTAGCGGCGGATACAATCTGGCTGCTGATTCACTCAATTTTTCTGACATCGGATTTAGTGCCTACACTACCTTATTCAAAAATATTCGCATCAATGTGAATGGAAGTTTTGATCCATATATTCTGGATACCTTAGGTCGGAATATCGATCAGTTTGAATGGGATGTTAATCATCGTATCGGTAGATTCAATAGCGGTAATATTAGTTTGAGTACAGATTTTCAGTCCAAGCGGAATAATAATCCTTCACTCGCAACCAACGCCGGCACTGAAGAGGAACGTGAAATGGTTTGGAACGATCCGTCAGCTTATATCGATTTCGAAGTGCCTTGGAGCTTTGCTGTCGGCTATAATTTACGTGTCACCAATGCTCCAACAATAGATGGGCGTGATAGTATTTATACTACTCAGTCGGCAACATTTAATGGTGATTTAAGCCTTACTCCAAATTGGAAAGTGCAGGTAACTACTGGTTATGACGTTCAACAAAAGGAATTTACTTACACCAGTATTGATATTTACCGTGACTTACATTGCTGGCAGATGAGTTTCAAATGGATACCATTCGGATTAAGACAGTCTTATGTCTTTAATATCAATGTAAAAGCCAGTGTGCTGCAGGATTTAAAACTTACACGTAAAAAGGACTGGTCGGAATATTGAGATTCAATTAATTGATCATCATTTAATAATAGCAAATCGACCTTGTTTGATATTCCCATTGTCAAGGTCTTTCACGCTGAATAAATAAATTCCTTGTGTAATTGTCTGGTTACTTTCGCTCAACAAGTTCCAGGCATGTTCTCCGCCACTAAATATGCGTTCATCTTCGTTGCCTGCATAGGTTGCAAACCATTCACTGTCGCTACCGGTATAGGTTGCAGCATCGTGATTGAGTTCTGCAACAATATCGCCGCTCAATGTCATGATAGAAATGGTACAATGTTCAGGAAGATTGTAAAACATGATCTTACCTGTTGTTCCTGTGCTTCCGTCCCAGGCGGCTTGGAGGCGATATGGATTTGGGTAAACACCAATTTCGGTATTTGCATCATTATTTGGTGAAGTACCCGGAAACACATGGACAGCATTTTCAATAAAAGAAGATTCCAGGCTTTCAATATGAAGGTCTTCATCACCGCGGTCGAATGCAGTAAGAATTATCAAATATTGCCATCCGTTTAATACGGGATCAAGTGTGTATTTGTAATAAAATGTATCCTCATCAATAATTTCCGGAGTTGTAAGGGCAATAGCTGAAAACCCGTTATTAAATCCGATACCGTTAGCCGGAAGATCCCATTGAGCAATCATATTCGCATCACCAATAAGGTTGAGATTAAAATCGTCACCGGGTTGTGTGCGATACAAGCGATATCCTTCAAAATCCATTTCTTTTGAAATAGGGTCTACCGAAAATTCTGCGCGATTGTCCCAATAAATATCTATGCGCTGATCATCGGCAATGACTTTCATTTTTGGCGTTGCCGGTGGTTCAGGTAATATATATCTGTCGAGTATGGTATCGGCATCAAGGTCTTCACCAATGTCCAATAATCCATTTTCATTTTGATCTTCGCCAAGGTAGGTGCGCTTCGACCAACTGAGATGTTCCAATAATTCGGCTTGAGCTTCAGGTGTATCCATATCCACACCCGTAGTGCCTCCGTTTTCTATCTGCTTGGCGCAAACTGCTGCAAATACTACGTGAAAAGTTTCTCCCGGTTCAACACTTATCATCGGACCTGCGGAAAGTAAATTTGTAAGTCCTCCTGTTGTACTGGGGTCCTTTAAAAATTCAACTATATCAGGATCAGCATAATTAAGACCTTGCTTTAATTTATCATAGCGTTCCACATCATTGGCCGGTGCATTATATGGTGGAGTCGCCGTTGAATTGAATATCCAGAAATTACTATTTACTTCAGCAGCGGGATAACCATTTGCTGTAAGCAGGTCATTGTTGTTCGGGTGAATAAATTGGTCTCTCCATTCTATACCTAGAAATTGAAAAGCACCATATGCATTTGTGAAACCGGGATCGCCATCAACATCGAATGCATAATTTGTAAAATCGTCGCCAAGATACCCGTATCCGCCATGACTGAAAAATGCGGAGCCATAATCGGTGGAAACATTCACATTGCGCACCACCATATCATTCCAGATGCCGCACCATACGCTATCCCAAACTGAAGTTGAATTATTTGTGATGGTATAATTCAGTAACACAAAATAATCTGCGAAGGAATAATTCCATGCATAAGTTTCCAGATGAATATCGGCATACAGTGGTTGAGTATGATCCGCAATAGTGATGGCAGTGCCGGGAACGATCACATTTTTATCGGAAATATCTACCAATAAATCCTGATGTGAAATTGCGTCGAAATTAAAATAATCACTTGAAGTAAGGGATGACCGTTGAGCAATAGTATTTCCGATTTCAGATGTGAATTCATATCCTGCAAGTCCGGTAGTGTAACCACTTGCAGCATCCTTGGCTGAGGTGCTTACCAAATATTGCCCGTCGACAATAGCACCTATCCAGAATCCGCCTTCAAATAAGTGTTCAATTCCGGAATTAATCGGATATTCCATTGAAGGGTCACCGGTAGGGGTATTGCGCACATCAGGACGACCAAGCGTGCCGGCATTGGTGATATACATTCCGAGATTACCCACTTCAATTACTGTATGATCGAAGGAGGCCTGTCCGAACGAACTGACAGTTGCAATCAATAGCAGTGTAGGTAAAATCACCTTGCGCATGGGTCAAAGTTACGGAACCTTAATTAATTGCCTCACACCTCAACAATTGATGAAATCTGTTCCCTATGCATTGTATATGGAAGTTGCTTCAATTTTGAAGTAAGGATTCCCGTGAACATTACAATAAATTTTGAAAAACATGCGCAAATGTTTCCGATTCGAATGATGATTAATATATGCTCAAATGCAGAATCGAATGGTTATTTTTGCAGTAATGAAGAAGTATATCTGCATTCACGGGCATTTTTATCAGCCGCCCCGTGAGAATGCATGGCTGGAAATTATCGAGCAGCAGGAATCGGCAGCCCCTTATCATGATTGGAATGAGCGCATAAATGCGGAGTGTTACGGACCTAATGCGGCGTCACGTATTCTAAATGATGAGCAACGAATTATCGATATCGTCAATAATTACAGCCGTATCAGTTTTAATATCGGACCTACCCTGATATCGTGGATTGCGCAACACGACAGTGATACCTACAATGCCATTTTGCAGGCAGATAAGGAAAGCCTCACGCATTTTGACGGCCACGGAAACGCCATCGCCCAGGTCTATAATCACATCATCATGCCCCTTGCCTCTGAGCGAGATAAGGAAACACAGGTGCTGTGGGGAATTGCAGATTTCAGGCATCGTTTTGGACGACACCCTGAAGGTATGTGGCTCGCTGAAACGGCTGTAGATACCGCTACGCTCGAGGTCTTGGCACATCACAATATCGCATACACCATACTTGCCCCTCGTCAGGCAAAAGCCATTCGCAATATGCAGGATGATAGCTGGATGCCGGTTGATGAAAATACCATTGATACCACTCGCCCATATTTAGTGAAATTGCCTAGCGGAAAATCAATTACCGTTTTCTATTACAATGGCAGAATATCCCGCGACGTCGCCTTTGCCGGATTGTTGAATTCCGGAAAGAAATTTGCTGAAGCACTGAGTAGTAATGAAATTGCCCTTGATCATCCTTCATTGATCAATATTGCCACAGATGGTGAATCATATGGTCATCATCATTATCGCGGAGATATGGCCCTCGCTTCATGTCTCGATTATCTGAAAAAGGATGAGGACGTTGTCATTACAAATTATGGTCAGTTTCTCGCGAAATTCCCTCCGGTTTATGAAACAAAAATTCATGAAAACAGCTCCTGGAGTTGTGTGCATGGTGTTGAACGATGGAGGAGTAATTGCGGATGTACCGATGGCGGAAATCCCGGATTCCATCAACTTTGGCGCGAACCTTTGCGCAATGCGTTGAACTGGTTGAAAGATCAGGCAGATGTCATTTTTGAACAGGAATTGAAAACATATACGGACGATCCATGGCATTTACGAAATGGTTATATTACCGTAGTATTAAATCGCAACGAAGAAGAAATTGATGCATTTTTATTGAAGGGCTGCGGAAGAAAATTGCAGTATGAAGAAAAAATAAGAGTAATTCGACTGCTCGAAATGCAACGTCATGCGATGTTGATGTTTACCAGTTGTGGATGGTTTTTTGATGAAGTAAGCAGAATTGAAACAAAGCAAATCATGCAGTATGCCGACAGGGTAATACAAATTGCAGAGCATGAAACTTCATCAACCCTCAAAGATCAATTTATTCTCTTATTAGATAAGGCACCCTCAAATATCGAGAAATATAAAACGGCAGCTGGTGTATATGTCAATGAAATCCACAAACAACGTTTGACGCTTACACGTGTTGGTATTCATCACGCCGTGATGAGTATTTTCGATAATACTATGCAGCAGGGATTTCGATTGAATTATCATGTAAAACCTGTATTTTTTGAAAAATTATTGTCCGGTGATCTCGTATTGGTAAGCGGCCACTTGCAGCTGGCGTCCACATTCACTTATGCCAGCGAACAATTGTTTTTTTCAGCATTATATCTGGGGCAACATCATGTTATTGGTGGATATGCTGATAAAATGGATGAGGATCATTTTGAAGAAATTTTCCTCAACCTGCGCGATGCCTTCAGAAATAGTGATATCAGCACAATTACTACCACCATACATCGCGTTTTTCCGGGCACATTTTCTATCAACGATGTATTTCACGATGAGCGCGAATTTTTGATCGCACGAATTTTAAGTGCTGATGTGCATGCCGCAGAAGATAGCTATCGCGCAGTTTATGAACGAACATATACTTTGATGGATATGCTTCGTCAACAAAAAAAATCTATTCCGCCATTGTTGCACGCCAATTTAATCGCCGTGATAAACGCCGATCTCAAAAATTGGTTTACACATCCTTCAGGAGATCTGCACAAACTGGACCAATTGACAGAAGCGGCTATCAAATGGGAGGTGACACTGGATGTTGAACATATCGGACATGTGGCTGCACGAAGATTATATGACATGGTATTGCATCTTGCTCATGCACCACATGATATGTCACTGCTCGAAAATATGAGTAAAATCATCATCCGACTGCACGAATTAAAAGTGAAATATCGCCTTTGGAAAATTCAGAATAAATATTTCCGCATTGGACGCGATTTCATCAATAATAAAGCCTTCATGCGCAGTATGGGAGATGAGGAGTATAAGCGCTGGTTGCTGAAATTTAAAGCAGTGGGCGAACAATTGAAGATCAGGTTTTAATTGTATTTTGGACTGCATTTTTGTGTGCCTATATCGTGTACGATTACGATCAGATTATAGCAAGCTGGTATGCCACCAGAAACTGGAAACAATACGATTTTCAGCAGGAACTCGCCGCAGCCTATCAGCAGGGATATAACGGAATTCTAAATGCGCCTACCGGTAGCGGTAAAACTTTTGCCATGTGGCTGCCGATTATTGCCGATCATATGGCAAAAGGAAATCACCAAGCCACAAGTGGATTAAAAGTAATTTGGATAACTCCCTTACGTGCATTGGCAAAAGATATTCGCAATGCACTTCAGGAGGCCTGCGATCTTTTTGACATGGGTTGGCGTGTGGAAATCAGAACCGGTGACATCTCTGCAAAAGACAAACAGGCGCAAAAAAAACAAATGCCTGATGTGCTCATCATCACTCCCGAAAGTTTGCATGTTTTGTTATGCCAGATCGGTTACGAAACAATTTTTGAAAATCTTTCTTGTGTCGTGGTGGATGAATGGCATGAATTATTGGGAAGCAAACGTGGAGTACAGGTTGAATTAGCTATCAGCAGGCTTCGCGGAATTCGTGAAGATCAAAAAAAACAATTGCGCATCTGGGGGATTTCTGCAACCATTGGTAATCTGGTTGAAGCTATGGAAGTGCTGTTAGGTGTGGATGCTCCTGAGCATACAAGTATCATCATCCGCAGTGAGCAAAAAAAACAAATCGATATTCATACGGTATTACCCGAGCATATAGATGTTTTACCCTGGGCGGGACATATCGGATTGAAATTATTACCTAATATCATAGATATTATTCATCGTTCAACTACTACGTTGGTATTCACCAATACCCGTGCCATGGCTGAAATATGGTATCATGCATTATTAGAGAATGATGAGCGATTGGCTGGCGTTATGGCCATGCATCACGGCAGTTTATCAGGTGAAGTGCGGGATTGGGTTGAAGAAAATTTGCACAATGGCGCATTAAAGGCAGTGATATGCACTTCCAGTTTAGATCTTGGTGTTGACTTCCGACCTGTTGATACCGTAATTCAAATTGGTTCACCAAAAGGTGTTGCACGATTTACACAACGCGCCGGAAGAAGCGGACATCAACCGGGAGCTGTTTCAACCATTTATTTTATTCCGACACATGCACTTGAATTGGTAGAAATTTCTGCAATTCGAGCTGCTATGGAGGAAAATGTAATTGAGAAACGTGATCCTATGGTGATGAGTTTTGATGTATTGATTCAATATATGGTCACGCTCAGTATCAGCGGCGGATTTAAATCCAACGAATTATATCGCGAAGTAAAAAGCACTTATGCTTATCATTTAATGTCGCCTGAAGAATGGCAATGGTTGCTGCAACATATAACCCAGGGCGGACAAACATTACAAGCATATGATGAATTTAATAAAGTCGGCAGGGTAGGAGATGTATATCGCATTATGCACAAAAAAGCTGCTACGCGGCATCGGCTTTCAATCGGAACTATTGTGAGCGATACGGTAGTTGCAATTAAACTGATGAATGGTGGCAAGTTGGGTAGTATTGAAGAATATTTTATTGCATCCCTGAAACCCGGCGATGTATTTTGGTTTGCCGGACATTGTCTTGAGTTTCTGATGCTCAGGGAGATGACGGCATTTGTGAAAATTACCAAGGAACAAAAAGCCATTACGGCATCATACATGGGTGGAAGAATGCCCTTGTCGAGTTATATGGCAGATATGATGCGCAAACAACTTGGACAGGCAGCCGAATCAAACTTGCATAATTTTGAATATACGCATCTTCAGCCTTTATTGGATTTGCAACGCGACAGGTCGGCCATCCCGGCTTACGATACTATTCTTGTAGAAACTGCCGAAAGCAAAGAAGGACTTCACATATTTATTTATCCCTTTGAAGGGCGTGTTGTGCATGAAGTGCTTGCGGGTTTAATAGCATTCAGGATAAGTAAAAAACAGGAACTCAGTATTTCAGTGGCCATGAATGATTATGGTTTTGAATTATTGTGCAATCACCCGGTTGAAATCAATGAATCTGTGATTCGGGAATTATTTGAAATTAAAGGCCTCGACGATGATGTATTTCAATCTGTAAATGCAACTGAAATGGCACGAAGAAAATTTCGTGATATTTCTGTCATTTCCGGAATGGTTTTTCAAGGTTATCCCGGTGAACAGAAAAGAGCCAGGGATCTGCAATCAAGTGCACAATTGATTTTTGATGTGCTGCGGAAATATGAACCTTCAAACCTACTCATTAAACAAGCCTATGATGAAATATTAAATGATCAGATGGAAAATGCGCGACTTCGTACCGCCTTATTGCGCATTTCGAAATCGAAAATTCTGATTAAACATACCGACCGCTTTTCACCTTTTGCATTCCCTATTGTTGTTGATGATTTGTCGCGCAATAAACTCACATCAGAAAGCCTGGCATCGCGGATTCAACAAATGTTGAGAGAGAATAAATAAGTGTTGGCGTTGCATTTCTCCTGTAAACTAAATTTATAGTAAGTATTACCTTTGTCTCATGCCGATTGCTGTTTCCATAAAGGGCAATTCTTTTCGATTGTCGCCGGATTTTGCCCTCTATTGGCAGGACCTGCAATGGCTTATCATTGCCGATGCACATTTTTCTAAAGAAACACATTTCAGGAAACATGGCATCGCCATTCCGGCTGCAATTTTGCAGGAGGATCTCAGGCGAGTAGATGTGCTCATTAGAACTTATTCCCCTCAACGAGTAGTATTCCTTGGTGATATGTTTCACAGTGAAAATAATCCCGGAATAGATGCTTTCGCGAAGTGGCGAAACGGAAATAATATGCCTATCGATCTCGTAATTGGCAATCACGACATTTTAGACCGCTCACGCTATGCTGATCTTAATATTGATATTCATGAAGATAAAATAATCGCCAATAATATTGTACTTGCACACGACGATTTATCTGATATACCTGAAGGTCATTATTTGCTGCATGGACACATACATCCCTGTATTCGCCTCGCAGGAAAGGCTAAACAATCCATGCGATTGCCATGCTTTTGGTTTGGCAAAGAAAAAGGTGTGTTGCCATCTTTCGGCACATTTACAGGTGGGCATGCCATCACTCCAAACAAAACTGATCAGGTATTCGCAATTGCCGATGCGCAAATCGTCAGAATAAACTAAAATCTTAATTCAGCCTCGGATCTTCAGGGTAGTTGGTGATCATTTTATAATCGCCGCCAAGATCATTTAATACTGTTTTCCATAATTCACTGCGCCCGATATCGAAAACATAATGCCCTTTTGCTTTTGATAAGAGCCATGATTTTTCATCCATTTCTTCCTCCAATTGTCCGGGACTCCATCCGCTATATCCCAAAAAGAATTTGATATGGTCAGGGTTTAAAGTGCCTTCGCGCAGCATATCACCTATCTGTTCAAAATTTCCTCCCCAATAAATGTCATCAATAACATGAAAGCTTTCTTCAATTTTATCGCCAAATCGATGTAAATAGTGCAACGTATCCTGAGCTACAGGTCCACCATAAAATAATTCGCTCTGCACAATATCAAAATCCATCAGGGCATCGCAAACTTTAACATTCAGCGACTTATTCAGAATAAAGCCTACCGTTCCGGTATCCTGCATATGTTCACATAACAAAACAACAGTTCGCTTGAAATTCGGATCTGCCATAAATGGTTCACTGATAAGCAAATGTCCTGCCGAAGGTATATGTGGATAGTTGATCATGCTTGCTGCACTGTCGGTTTAAGCCCCAAATATGCAAAGTGATCGGCAATATGCCAACCGCTTAACATCAAATTTATGCTGCATATATACATATTTCATGCCTGTTCAGACCCAAGGATCCCGCAAATAGTGCTTATTTTTACACCTATACCATTAAAAAATACCCTTCTGATGAAAAAATTGCTACTCTCATTTGCACTCTTGTCTCCACTTTCAATTTTTGCTCAGCTGAGCATCGATGCGCTTGGAACAGATGTGCCTGTTGACCTGTCTGACTACGCCGGAGCCGGATTCCAGCCCGGTGGAGGTGCCGGAACCCTCAATTCTGATATCTGGAGTGCGGAAGGCTTTACCGACGGTGCAGTAGATTTTGGCGAAACCAACCTCACAGGCGACTTTGCCCGTGGCATCGGTGGGGCCGGAATTACAACAGGAGGTATCTATGGGCTGCCAATGCCCGATGGCAACAGAATTTGGATTCAGCCTACTAACGACGACTTTACCCCTGGTTCTATGACCTTGCGTTTGCAGAATAATACCGGCATTACCTTGGGTGGACTTAATATTGCATACAGCGCCTGGGCATCAAATGATCAGGAAAGAGCAAATAGTTTACTCTGTTCATATTCGTATGATGGTGTTACTTTCACGCCTATCCCTGAATTGGATTTTATTTCTCCTGAGGTGTCTGACCTGGTTTTACATCAATCAGATTTTAGCTTTTTGCTGACAGGTATTACCGTAGACCCTGCTGCAATGTTTTATATCCGTTTTACAGGTGATGATGTTTC
>JAIBBA010000102.1 GCA_019694895.1 Chitinophagales bacterium | reverse complement strand
TAACGTTTCGGGTATTGCCGAAGTGGGGGCATTTGAAAACCGTCAGCTGAAATATAGCACAAAAGCTGATAGAAGTACAAATGTTGATATACTTCCATCAGCCCCCATTTTGGCAATACCTTGTTAGCTGCAGTATTTTTTTATTGGGAAGTTCCTTTTAATTCGTTTTGTAAACTCGCTATCTTTTCTTTCAGGTTGTTGCTAATTTTTGAAGGAAAATCTTTCACCTTTTTAAGGTCAAACGAAAGAATTGCCAATGAAACTCCTACAAAAATAAACGCCAACGCAGTTGCGGTTACTAATGAAATTCCTGAAAATATTGGGTTTGCCAACAGTATGAATGAAAAGATAATTCCCAATGTACTGGCTATGGCAAGGTTTCCCCATCGCAATATTCCCATACCTTTCATATCAAATGCAATTCCCAATAATTGGAATGAACGGAACATTACCGTAAAGCCTACAACGAATGGTAAAATTGTTATTGAAATTCCCGGATACATTACCAGATAAATCCCCATTGCCAACGAAAATAGTCCGCCTACTAAATACCAACCCCAACCAGAAAGGGTTTTGGCATTTTGAATGGAAAAGAAAATTTCAAACAATCCCGATGTTATAAACGATATACTGAAAATTACGGATAATGTAACATAAGTTTCCAGCGGAACCGTAAAAATGTATATGCCGAAAACTACAAACAAAATTCCCACGATAAGAGGAACGTACCAATGTTTGATTGAATTGGTCAATGTGTTTAGTAAATTAGCCATTGGTTAATTTTTAAATGTTAGTAAGAATTTGCTTTGGCTCTTGCATTAACGGCATCTATAACTGCTTCTTGAGCATCGGATATAGCATCTAATGCAAAATACACACTCATTTCAGCATCATCTTCAGCCCATTCTGCACTCAATTCTGCATCAGAAGCTTCCAAATTATATTTAGCCTTTCTAAAATCGGATTTTAATTTCGCAACACCGTTATCCCAATTTGATTTTACGTTGTCCCAATGCGATTTTGCCTCACCTTCAAGCGAAGCCTTTTTTGCTTCAAATGCGGCTTTGGTTTCGGCAACATTTTCTTTAGCTTCGTTTTGCCATTGTTGAAGTTGCTCTTTGGTTTGTCCTTTTGAAGCTTCAAACTTGTCTTCAAGTTGTTTTGCTTTTGCTGTGAGTTCTGCTAATAACTCTGATAATTTTTGTGCCATTGTTTGGAAAATTTAGTTTGCCTACTTCTTAATACGGTGTTCGGCTTGTCCGTTTTTTTATTTAAGTGTTCTGTCTATTTTTGGGTGTCTATGCATATTGCAGCTAACGCATGCGTTGAGGCCCCTGAGGGTTGCGACCAAGGTCAAACTGGATAGCTGTAACAGTAACATTATATCCGGTAGTTGGGGTCAATGTCAATTGAATAGCTGAAAAAGCAGTAGAAAATGCACCTGTTGATGTGCTCCAGGTGTCAGAGCTGTAACCTGTTCCACAGGCGTTGATGGCAACAACACCATTAACCGGTGTAAGGTTAGAAGCAGTTACACCTGTTGCAACAGTTCCGGCAACACCGGTCTCGTCGTTGGTGTATGTGTAAAGCTGCGCATTTACTAGATCAGACTGACACATGAGGATGATACCTGTAGCCAGCCCAAGGAGATTCTTTAATTTCATTTTGTATGCTTTTTTGGTTAGTGCGGGCAAAGGTAGGACGCCGAGTAAGATTATTCACCTAAAAGGTGATAAAATGTAAGGAATTGATGACTTTGCGACAATATTTAACATATTCCGGCCATTGGCAATTCTATAAACAGATGAGCCTTTGGAGATTTATGCATCCTATAAAATAGGCAATAAAGTATTTTACATGTTTACAATGCCAGGACTTAAACCTTCGTTTGATTACCTAATTTTGCGGCTTTCATGTCAGTAAAGGTTCAAAACATCACCAAGATCTACGGCGAGCAGCGTGCGGTTGACGATATCTCATTTACGGTGAGTCCGGGCGAAATACTTGGCTTTTTAGGGCCGAATGGTGCCGGGAAGTCCACTACCATGAAAATTCTCACCTGTTTTATCCCTCAAACCGGCGGTGAAGCCAGTGTTTGCGGATTTGATATCAATAAGCAAGCTGTAGAAGTACGCAGGCAAATAGGCTATTTGCCGGAACATAATCCATTATATAAGGAGATGTATGTGCAGGAATATCTGGAGTTCGCTGCCAATATCAATGGCATGAAGAAAGCATCTGCCAGGATTAACGAGATGATAGAGATAACAGGATTGGTTCCTGAGCGAAAGAAAAAAATAGGTCAGCTATCGAAAGGATATCGTCAGCGTGTGGGATTGGCGCAAGCCATGTTACATGATCCGAAGGTGTTGATTCTGGATGAACCTACTTCAGGTTTAGACCCGAATCAGTTGGTTGAAGTACGCAATCTCATTAAAAATATCGGTAAGGATAAAACGGTAATTCTTTCAACGCATATCATGCAGGAGGTAACTGCCATTTGCAATCGCGTAATCATCATCAACAAAGGAAAGCTTGTTGCCGATGACAGTATCAGCAGTTTACAATCCAGGCAAAAAGGCATTACTGTTGTGTTGGCTGAATTTAAAGAAACGGTTGACAAGGGTATGCTTATGCGCATAAATGGTGTGAGCAAAGTAGCAGCAGAAGGAAAGGCTTTGCGCATAGAATATACCGGACGCGAAGATATGCGCGAACTGCTTTTCAAATTTGCAGTTGAGCATAAACTCACGCTATTGAATTTACAAATTGAAACAAAAAGTCTGGAAGACATATTCCATACGCTTACAAAATAATTTAAGTACTTGTATACTCAGCATAAAATTTAAAATAAACAGTGTTTGCCATTTTCAAAAAGGAATTAAATGTATTCTTCAGTTCGCTGATAGGATATATTGCTATTACCATTTTTTTGGTGGCAAACGGATTATTTACTTGGGTGTTTCCCGAGACTAATATTTTAGACGAAGGTTTTGCCACGCTTGATGCATTTTTCAACTTCGCGCCATGGATTCTGATGTTTCTGATACCGGCCATCACCATGCGTTCATTTGCCGAAGAAAAGAGCAGCGGCACCATAGAATTTATTACTACAAGACCAGTCACTGATATTCAAATAATATTAGGTAAATATTTAGGTGCATTTGTATTGGTTATATTCAGTATCATACCAACCATCACCTATTACTTCGCCATTCGGGGTTTGGCGTCTCCGGTTGGAAATGTGGATACCGGAGGTATTATTGGAAGTTATATCGGATTAATACTATTAGGCGCATGTTTTGTTGCGATTGCGCTATTTACATCTGCAGTTACCAATAATCAGATAGTTGCATTTATCTCCGGCATGTTCGCTTGCTTCTTTTTCTATCTGGCGTTTGACAGTTTGTCGCTCATACCGGTATTTGTCGGGTCGGCAGATAGTTATTTCAATGCATTGAGTATAAATCAACATTATCAAAATATCAGCAAGGGTTATATCGACCTGCGCGATGTGGTATATTTCTTCAGTATGATCACCATTTTCATATTGATGACAAAAACAGCATTGGGAAGCAGAAAATGGTAATTGATTGAACGTGGACGCGAAGCTTTTATATAAAAAGAACAGAAGACGGGAGTTGCTGCAACTACTGCTGCTTACTGCTATAATTGTAATCGTCAATGTGGTGGTTTCAGGGGTATTTTTTCGCATAGATCTTACTCAGGAAAAACGCTATTCACTTAGCACCCCTACAAAAGAACTGCTGCGCGCCCAAGATGATATTATTTTGGCACGAGTTTATCTTGCGGGCAATCTCACACCCAATCTGCAACGATTACAGCAGTCGACAGTAGAAATGCTCGATCAGTTTAAGAATTATGCGGGAGAGAATATTCAATACGACATTTTTGATCCGTTCAGCATACCGGATGAAACCAATCAAACTGAACTGATCAAAGAACTGGAAGATAAAGGAATATTGAGTGTTCAGTTTTTTGAAAGCGCGACAGATGAAGCATCAGTGAAATATGTATTCCCTTTTATTTCGCTCACCTATCGCGACAGGGAATTGGTATTTCCTCTTATTGACAGAGGCACCATGCCATTGCCTCTGAACCCCGATAGTGATCCATCGGTTTCGATATCATTACTGGAATACAAATTCACGAAAGCAATCCGACAACTTACCACCGAAGAGAAACCATATATCGCATTTATTTCAGGGCATGGAGAATTGAATCGCCTGGAGTTGAACGACATGGCCGCTTCGCTTAATGAATTATACAATGTTACGGGCATTGATCTTGAAGATGACAGCACTTATGAGATCCCGCGTCAAATAAAAACTGTCATTATTGCGAAACCGCTGACAGCTTTTTCAGTAAAAGGGAAATTTATTCTAGATCAATATGTAATGGCCGGTGGAAATGTTCTCTGGCTTGTTGATCCGGTAATTGCAGATTTTGATAGTTTATATCTCGGCAATGGTCAATTTATGGCTATTGACAGAGAACTCAATATTATTGACCAGATGGTGCAATATGGTGCCCGGGTAAACAGTAATATTATTCAGGACAAACAATGCACGCATATCAATGTGCCTGTTGCGAAAGGTGATAATTTTATCGTGCGACCATGGCCCTATAATCCTATATTAAACAATTACAATACCGACCATCCCGTAACAAAAAATGTCGACGCCATAGAAGGTAAATTTGTGAGCACCGTTGACACGCTTGCAGTTCCGGGAATTACAAAAACGATACTCTTAAAAACAAGCGGACAGAGTCGCTATTTAAATGCGCCTGCCAGGGTGAATTTCAATATTGTAGATCCTAAATTTGCGCCTACCGATCAGCAATACAATAAACCGGAATTACCGGTTGCTGTGCTGTTGGAAGGCAATTTTCATTCCGCATTCAGGAGCATTCGTCCAACTGCAAAAACATTACATGACAGAGGTTACGGCTATACCGACACCACTTACATGGCAGAAGGAAAACCCGCAAAGCAGATTGTAATTGGCGATGGTGATCTTATTAAAAATTTTGTAGACAAGGAAGGTAAACCCGACATGCTTGGTGTGAATTATACGGAGCGCTATATTTTCGGCAACAAGGATTTCGCTATGAATTGCATTGAATATTTATGCGATCAGAACGGATTGATTGAAACGCGCGCCAAAGAGGTGAAATTGCGCCCGCTGGATGACCAACGCGTGGAAAAAGATCGCACGCAATGGCAAGTGGTGAATATGATCGCTCCAATATTTTTATTATACATTTTCAGTGGCATTTATTTCTTTATACGATATCGCAAATACGCAGCATAAATAATATCAATGAACCGCAATTGGCTATATTTTGGAATCCTGGTTATTTTATGTGTTGTCGCCTATTTTACATTAATAAGAGACAACTCTTCTTCGTACAGTAAAAAGGATGCAGCATTTGCTATTGCCGACACAAATGATATTTACCGCATCGTGCTTACCAATATGAAAGGCGACACGATAGATCTGAAGCGAAATCAAGATGATTGGCTGGTAAACGATCTTTATGCTCCAAGGCCTGATGCCATGCACAATTTATTGCGCACCATGAATCAAATGGCCGTGAAGGTTCCGGTATCGAAATCCATGCACAATAATGTTATCAGAAATATTAGCGGCAGGCATACGCATGTTCAGATTTTCGATGCAAAAAATAAATTGATCAGAGGATATTATATCGGCGATAATACCGACCAGTTAAATGGCACTTTCATGCTCATGGAAGAAGCCGACATGCCATTTGTGGTAAATATTCCGGGTTTTCAAGGATATATTTCAAGCGTATTTTTTACCGACATCACCGATTGGCGCAGCAAAGAAATATTTGCTTACAGCACAGCTGAAATTCAACAAATTGATGTCACCTATCCGGCAGTAAAGGATTCAACATTTTCATTGGTGAAACAACAAAACGGCAGTTTTCTCATTGTTGCCAACAAGCAAGAAAACAAACCAATTAATCAGGAGATTGTGCAATTTTATTTAAAGCAGTTTGCCAGATTGAATGCCGAATATTACATCAACGAACCCGACAAGCGCGACTCATTATTAGGTGGGCAACCGGCATGTTTAATGTCTGTAACAGATATTCAAAAGCGCACAACCACGCTTAAAATTTACTATCGTCCGGTTACGGTTCGAAGCAAGGCTCAATTTACTTATGATGATAAGCCGCTTCAATTTGATCCGGATAAATTCTACGGCATTTTTCATGGCGATAAGGACCTTGCTATCATCCAAAATTTCGTATTCGGTAAGGTGCTGGTAGGTCCGGGCTTTTTCTATCGACAACGCCCGGGTGGCAGCAATATGCTTAATGAACAAGCGAAGTAATACAACTTCCTCGGTTCATGCTGAAAGCATAAAGGATATAAAAAAGTAATTGCTTCCTTGAAAATTATTATTTCACTTCTCTTACAGAAAATGACACCGAAGCATATTCATCCGGAGGGTCAACCTTTGAATTGAAGTTGATTGTGGTGCCTTTCAGTATCTGATTGCCAACATTTATCAATTCGCTTTTTATCAATTGCCTTGAGTCATTGAAGTAATTTACAGCAATGATGGCATTAGGATAATCCGCTTCTTTTGCAGTGTTGTTGATCAGGCAAAATACTGAATCTTCTTTCAGTTCACCACTCACACGTAAATACATGGTTGGCGAATGCAGTTCGGCTCTGCGTAGGTCTTCTTTGATCTGGACTGGTGTGCGCGTTTCCGTTTCGCTATGGGCGCAAGAAGCCAAGATCAGACCTATGACAAGGGTATAGGTTAATCTCATTGTGTGTGTTTAGGAATACTAAATTAACACATTTGTCACAAATACCCATTTTTTTTACTGTTTTATGAAGCGAATAGGCGTGCTGGCGAGGTATAGGAAGTAATTACCGGAAGGAAGATCTGTAAGTGAGATAGTGCCGTCCGGATTGCTGTTGCCGCTGGCTATTTGTCTTCCGGACTCGTCATAAATGGTATAAGACATACCACCTGCCAATCCACCAATACTGATAACTTCATCTGCCGGATTAGGGAAAACCTTCAACACACTGCTCAGCGATTCGCTGGTAATACACACGATATCAGAGGTATGCTTTTCGCCTTGCTGATCGGTTGAGATTACCTGATAATAATTTGCTCCCGGAGCCGGAAATTGATGCATATATTCATAAACTTCAGAGCCATCAGAGCTACCGGGAATGGAAGCAATACTCTTAAATGTTTTTCCATCAGACGAATGTTGCAGATCAAATGAAACAACAGGCTCATCTGCATCAACTGTCCAATGCAAATAGTTAGCATTGGCAATTTGATTTCCCGCTAATGCAATAGCATATACAGGTAAGGGGATATCAAAAATTCTATAAGAATACCATTTACTTTCAGGGGATGTTTTATACACCCAAAAAAGATTATTGGCATATCCGATACCGTATGTTGTGGGCCCAGGCGCGGTTGCAGGTAGCGTTGAACTGGCGGAAAACACACCGGTTGTTTTATTAAACAACAATACTTTTTTTGCTGAATAGTCATATATTCCAATTTCAGCTCCCGTAACACCAGTATAAACAATACCATTGGCTGTAATGGTGGTTAGCGTGGCACCGGTTAATGCCAGGGTAGATACTAGCAATCCGGTTGTGCGATCGTACTTATAACAGTTACCGGCATTGTAAAAAATCACTTGATTGGCATCAGGATCATATGTTCCGACACTTTGTGCATTCGGTTGTAACATACCACTGAATAATATGCTGAATGTATTTTCTGCATAACTATTCGCATCCAAATTTATCTTCGCCCAACCAACAGACGAAAAACAATTTCTTTCCAGTTGATTCAAACTTGCATTCCACCACATGCCTCTGCTGTCTTGTCCGGTTGTGTCATAATCCATTTGCACACCTAATGCATTCCAGGTTATTAAAGGATAAACGGCATTGCCTATTCTACACGAATAATAAAGATTAGCCGATGGATTCCAGGCTACATTTCCGGAGTTGCTTACTGAAATGGGAAAGGTTAGCGTTAAAGCGGTTTCAACAGCAGGTGAAATAACAGGAAACTGTGCTTTGAGTGAAATAAAACATACTAGCCAAAGCGATACGAGTGTAATTTTTTTCATTGGAATCAAGTGATTTTGTGACATAATTTTTGATGTCACAAAAGGACCTGTTTCCGTGCCTTTCTGAAATACCCCGGTCGGGTGATTTTAGTAACTCCCCTATTGTTTGATTACCTGTTGCATGGTGAAACCGTTTGCAGACGACACTTTTACCATGTAAACACCGGCCGGAAGTTTTTCCAGAGAAATAGTTTTTCTGTAACCGGACGGTATAGCGGATGATTGGTTAATGAGTGTATTGCCCAGCATATCTGCAATAGAAATGCCTGTGATGCCATACTGTGCAAGGTTTTGTATAGTAAGCTCATCCATCACCGGATTGGGGTACACTTTGATACCATTTTGCGTTAAATCAACAACAGGTGTTTCTCTTTCGTAGTGCAGCCATACTTTGAACAGTCTATTCGAGGCGATAGAGGGTGTGAAATTCGGTATCTCTGCATCTATCCCCCCGAAAATATATCCTGCTAAAACATCACCATCAATCTCGGTAAGTTTGATGATGCGATCATCGTATTGCGGAATTTCGGGATTGATTAAAAATTCTGCATTAGATCCCAACAAACCATCCAAAGAGATCGGTTGAATATATTGTGTCATGGTGCCATCGGTATTTCTTATAACGGTAGAAATATCGTGCACGAAAGGAATATTCAAATCCTGTTTTAGAATAGAATCATCAGCATCAAACCAATATTCACTGAATCCGCCGAACAAGGTTAAATAAGACTTTTCTGAATCCGCATCATAAATAGACATTACCGGGCAGGTATAGTTATTCATTTTCTGATACAAGGCCTCATCAACATAATAACCGCCGGAAGTTACTACAACAGGTTCATGCCATGGCCAATCGGCTTCATATTGGAAAACACCGCTCAACGCAATTAGCGCATGCTCTTCTCCGGGAAGCATCAATGGCTCGAAATTCAGGTCGCGACGGTGAAATGCCGTTGTATCTGTTATGAATTCAAGGTCGGCAATGGAAATGTCAGTGCCATCATCTACTATGCGGAATTTGGTGAGGCGATCGGTATATACCTGTGTAAACTGAGGCCCTGCAGGTTTTGAATACACTCCGGTAAATGAGTGACCTCCAAATAAATACAAGGTATCTCCCAACATGCCGATTTCACCACCTGTCACCTCAAATATGGTATCCTGTATGGTTCTAAATGCGGGGGTGATGTCAGTACCATTTATAACCGCATTCCCTAATATATCGAGGTCGATAGCCGTAAGTGCAGGGAAAGTGCGCATTTCCATGGCTGTTTCGTCGTGACCATACCCTCCTATGACATATAAAGTGTTTCCACGCTGAAAAGCTTGTGGATTGGTGCTTTGCATCTGATTGGAGAGGTCTTCGGGAAGAATGGTTACACTGCTGCTCCAATGATCTCCGGTAAGCGGATCCAGCACATGCACCTCCTTATTGGCCTCCATAGGCATAAACGGATTTGGGGGTAAAAAGGCATGCAAACCCCCTGTTCTACCTGCCAATAATATCCATTTCCCATCCCAGGTTCCTGCAACATAGGATTGCAATCCCGGCCAATCGCTGTAGGTTGCCTCTTCAAGCGAAATGGTAAAAGGAGGAGTAGCATCCTGTGCCGAAAGGGTTAAGCGGTTAACTGCTATCAACAGTGTAAGAAAGCCAAGGGTTTTGCGCAACATGGAACAAAGATAAGGTGCGTGGGCATTGCATTTGGTGACTTTTAGAACAGTACAGTGCTATCCACCCCTTGTTGAAAAACATTCTTACTGTTTGTTTACCTTTGCCTGTATTCAAAAAGTAGTACATGAAGTTTATTGTAAGCACAACAGCCCTATTGCGCAATCTGCAAACCGTTAACGGTGTGGTAAGCCCCAACACTGTTTTACCTATACTGGAAGATTTTCTTTTTGTTGTTGAAAAGAACAAACTGACCATTTCGGGAACTGACCTTGAAACATCTATAACCACTTGGATGGACATTGAGTCAAAATCGGAAGGAAAAGTTGCCATACCGGCGCGTATTCTTGTTGATTATCTGAAGACACTTCCCGAGCAACCATTGACATTTAGCATAGATGAAGAATCTTGTCAGGTAGAGATTACTACCGATCGCGGTAAATACAAATTAAATGGCGAAAATGGCGATGATTTTCCACGCGTTTCAAGCGATGATAAATTATCGGAAATTGCATTGCCATCGGGTGTATTGCAAAAGGTGATCAACAAAACAGCTTTTGCTACCAGCAATGATGAATTGCGTCCGCCGATGACAGGTGTGCTCTTTCAATTAAATAAAGATGGTGTAAACTTTGTTGCTACCGATGCACACAAACTGGTGCGTTACCGCAGAACAGATATTAAGGCCGACAAAGCATCATCGCTTATCATGCCTAAAAAAGCTTTGAACTTATTGAAGTCAAATCTTCCGGGTGAACAAACACAAGTGACATTATCTTACAATAATTCATTTGCGTTTTTCAGCTACAATAATGTGAAGTTGATTTGTCGACTCATTGAAGGTCGCTATCCGGATTACAATGCCGTTATTCCGCAGGAAAATCCAAATCGCCTTACGATTAATCGCGCAGATTTTCTCAATACATTACGTCGTGTGATCATCTTCTCTAATAAAACAACGCATCAGGTTGTATTGAAAATCAAAGGCAACGAAATGGGTGTAAATGCGCAAGATCTTGATTTCAGCA
>JAIBBA010000101.1 GCA_019694895.1 Chitinophagales bacterium | reverse complement strand
GCTAAAAAACGCTTATGTTTATATTCCATGTATCACCTATCTTTGGCACTGTAAAACTAAAAAGCCATGAAGAAAATTATGCTTGCGGCCGTGTTTATTTCTGCACTGGCCTTGTCTGCCCGGGCTCAGGATTTCCGCTTTGGGCTCACCGCCTCTCCGGTTTTCGACTGGACCAGAGTGGAAGGATCATTGTTTGAAGGCACCGGAACAAAAGTAGGCTTCCAGTATGGTTTACTTTTCGATAAAACTATCGGCAGTGTTGAGCGCTACGCCTTTTCCAGCGGCATCCTCATCAACTATGCAAGTAGTGGTGTTTCTTATACCGATACTATTACCGATATCAAAAGTTCATGGAATGCATCGGTGCAATACATCGAAATTCCTCTCACCATGCGTTTGCGCACCAACGAAGTGAACTATATCACCTATTACGGTCAATTCGGACTCACCCCCGGCATCTGTATCAAAGCACGTGGAAACACGGTTGTTGATAATGTTACCATTTTGGATGATGTGAACCTGCGCGACGATGCAAACGCTACCCTGGCAACCTATAATCTGATGAATATCAGCCTCACCCTGGGCGCCGGTGCCGAATATTCGCTGTCTGAAAATACATCTATCATGGGTGGTGTATTTTTTCAGAACGGTTTCGCCAATATCATTAAAGACGATGTCGATGATAACGGCTCTACCCTCAAACAAATCGGTATCCGTCTAGGCGTATTATTCTAATACCAGGCTAACTTATTATATTTAACTTTGTCACGTCATATAACGGCGTGACATTTTTTTATGCGTATAGCCCTCGCTCAAATTAACGTGCATATCGGAAATTTCGATGCCAATTTTCAAAAAATGGCAGCACATATCGAAGAAGCAAAAAAATTACATGCCGATATCATCCTCTTCCCCGAACTCAGCGTGTGCGGATACCCACCACGTGATTTTCTCGACTTCTCCGATTTTATTGACAAGTGTTATGAAGTCATTGAAAAAATCAAACCACTTACTAACGATATCGCTGTTGTTGTCGGCTCACCAAGCAGAAATCCGCGTATCGAAGGAAAGGATTTACATAACAGCGCATTTTTCATTTTTGAGGGAGAAATTAAGCATATCGTAAATAAAGCACTCCTGCCTACTTACGACATTTTCGATGAGTACAGATATTTCGAACCGGCGACGGAGTTCGCAAATTTCAATTTCAAAGGTCGCCGCCTGGCACTCACCGTTTGCGAAGATCTATGGAATGTAGGCAACGACAATCCCATGTATAAAGGTTGTCCCATGGATATACTTGCACTCGATCCGGAAAAACCCGAAGTGATGCTTAACATCAGCGCATCTCCTTTCGATTATAATCATGCTGCAGAGCGCATTGAAACACTGAAAGCAAATACACGTAAATATGGCATCCCCGTATTTTATGTAAATCATTGCGGCGCACAAACCGACCTCATCTTCGATGGCGGTAGTCTGGTTATCAATGCCAACGCTGTTGTATACGACGAAATGCCATACTTTACAGAATGTATAAAAGTATACGACCTGGATGATGTGCTTGCGTCATCAAAAACACTCAACACCGATATCGTTCAAGAAAAAGATACCACTGCCCTAATTTATCAAGCACTTGTTACAGGCATCAGAAATTATTTCGAAAAACTGGGATTCAAAAAAGCTATACTTGGATTAAGTGGCGGAATAGATTCAGCACTTACAGCTGTTCTGGCAGTACACGCATTAGGAAAAGAAAATGTTTGGGGATTATTAATGCCCTCACAATATTCCACCGATCACTCTATTAAAGACGCCGAAGACCTTGCAAAAAATCTCGGTATGCGTTATGATATTGTGCCTATCGGAAATATGTTCAACGCCGTTGAATCGCAATTACAACCACTCTTCAACAATAAACCCGAAGACGTAACAGAAGAAAATCTACAGGCACGACTTCGCGGACTCACACTCATGGCGATGTGTAATAAACACGGTAACATTTTATTGAATACAACAAATAAAAGCGAAGCTGCTGTCGGTTACGGCACACTCTACGGAGATCTCTGCGGTGGCCTAGCAGTACTCGCCGATGTATATAAAACACAAGTCTATACCTTATCAAATTATATTAATCGCAACGAAGAAATTATTCCGTTGCACTCCATCACCAAAGCACCAAGCGCAGAATTAAAACCCGGACAAAAAGATCAGGATACGCTTCCACCTTATGATATTCTTGATGCTATTTTGTATCAATACATCGAATTACATCAGAGTCCGCAAGACATCATAGAAAAAGGTTTCAACCCTGCCATCGTCAATCGCACCTTAAAAATGGTGAACAGCAATGAATGGAAACGCTGGCAATTCCCACCCATACTCCGCGTATCCCCCAAAGCCTTCGGAACAGGAAGAAGAATGCCTATTGAAGGGAAGTATCTTTCGTGATGATTTGAATATCTAGTATCTGGAATTTGGTATCAGGTATCAAGTATCAGGTATCAGGTATCAAGTATCAGGTATCAAGTATCAGGTATCAGGTATCAAGTATCAGGTATCAAGTATCAGGTATCAGGTATCAAGTATCAAGTATCAATCCACTCACAACTCACAACTCACCACTCACCACTCACCCACTGACCCGCCCGCCTACTCGGCGAGGCAAGCTCACCCACCCGCCTACTCGGCGAGGCAAGCTCACCCACTCTCTCCTCTCTCCTCTCTCCTCTCTCCTACTCCACGTTTATCTCCCCTTCATTCAAATCGAAGAAGCGATATTCCATATAATGAAAATCGTCACTCGATGTAACCTTAAGCTTTACTTTGTAAGTACGTCGCCACTGCCAATATAAACTGCGGAAGAACCAACCTTTTTTCAGATATGCAGCCACATAAGGATGCACCATAAGATTCACCGCTTTCAGATTTTGTATGGTAACAAGATGTTTCAGCTTGCGCTCAATATCTTCCAGCAATAAAATACTCGCTTCAATTTTACCCGTTCCATTACATGTAGGACAAACTTCAGCAGTAGAAATATTCACCTCCGGACGCACACGCTGGCGTGTAATTTGTGCAACACCGAATTTCGAAATCGGTAAGATAGTGTGCTTCGCCCTATCCCCCGCCATCGCATTTTTCAATGCATTGTAAACAGCCTTTTTATTTTCCGGATTTTTCATGTCGATAAAATCGACAATAATAATTCCGCCGAGATCTCTCAATCGCAACTGACGAGCAATCTCTCTGGCAGCCTCCATATTCACTGAAACTGCGTTCGCTTCCTGATCGCCTTTAACAGCAGATTTATTTCCGCTATTCACGTCAATCACATGCAATGCTTCCGTATGCTCAATAATTAAATATGCACCGCTATCCATATTCACCGTGCGACCAAACAATCCCTTTATCTGACGTGTAACGCCAAATTGTTCAAACACACTTTTTGGTCCGCTGTGCATCAACACCATTTTTTCGGACCCGGGACTAATGCGTCGAATATAATCTTTTACCTCGGTTTGAATCGCATTATCATTTACTACTACGCGATTAAAAGAATCATTCAGTACATCTCGCAGAAGCGTATTCGTTTTTTTCGATTCGCTGAAAATTAACTGCGGAGCCTGAGCACTCTGTAAGCGATTGGTGATCTCTTTCCACTGATTGACGAGATTATTTAAATCGTCGTGCAGCTTTTGAACGGGTACATTTTCGGCAACAGTTCTAATGATGACACCAAAACCTTTTGGTCGCAGTTGTTCAATTGCTTTTTGCAAGCGTTTGCGTTCTTCTCCGCTGGCAATTTTTCGCGAAACGCCAACTACTTCATTAAAGGGCGTCAGCACCAAATATCTTCCCGGCAGAGAAATCTCACAGCTCAAACGCGGACCTTTGGTTTGAATAGGCTCTTTGATAATTTGCACCAGAATATGCTGACTCTTGGAGATCACATTATTGATCTTCCCCGTTTTCACGATATCAGGCTCGCGCTGGAACTTGTCCATGCTATACGGCCGGCCATCCTGAGCAGCTTTGGTGTATTTATAGATAGACTTGAATTGCGGGTTGAGATCGGTATAATGCAAAAAGGCATCGCGTTCGAAACCAACATCGACAAAACAGGCATTGAGTC
This sequence comes from Chitinophagales bacterium, assembly GCA_019694895.1. Classification (GTDB taxonomy): domain Bacteria; phylum Bacteroidota; class Bacteroidia; order Chitinophagales; family BACL12; genus UBA7236. Next base: position 6,818 of record JAIBBA010000101.1, on the reverse strand, counting down.
CCGGCGTGATTTTTTTCACACGACCGAGATATAGATCCCCAACATTAAAACGGCTGCTAAACGAGTCGCGATGTATCTCTACCAACTGCTTGTCTTCGAGTAATGCAATCTCGGCACCCGTGGGGGTGGTATTAATAATAAGTTCCCTCTCCACGTTCAAATACGGGTTTGCTCCCTTTATGGGATGTTATAAAGTTATTACCCCTGTTGGGGCTGGAAAAGGTAGGAGAATATACAGGTACGGAAAAAGCCGGTTGGATTACTTTTTCTTGTGGCGGTTCTTCCTCAAACGCTTTTTGCGCTTGTGAGTAGCCATTTTATGTCTTTTACGTTTCTTACCGGAAGGCATAACAAATATTTTTTAATGATTTAAGTTTTTGATCTCATTATCCACCTGTTCGATCAGGGTCGGGTCGGTGGTTTGCGATTTCAGTGTTTCTAGCTCCATTACGGCCTTTGCGGTGTCCTGAATTCCAAGAAACGACTGAGCCCTCATGTAACGAGCCTGCAAATTTAGGGAATCTTTTTGTAAAACACGATCAAATCTCTCTAATGCCTTATCAAACTGTCCGCTCATGACCGAAAATTTGCCCAATTCGAGGTTAATTCTGATGTTATCGGGGTTCTCGGCGTCCATTTCCCGCAGCATCATAATACCTTCCATTGGCGTGCTACCACCCGATACCAGCACCGATGCCAGTCCGATACGTGCATCCAAATCACCGGGCTGAAGCTTTTCTGCCATCTCATAACTATATCGCGCCCCGTAAACAAGGCTCATACGCAGGTCTTCTTCAGCCTCAAAATCAATCAGCGAGCCCATTGCAGCGCCGGCTTGCATGTAATGTTCGTAAGATGGATCCGCATCGGCAAGTTGTCTGATGTAATCTGCCGCTATCGAAGGCTGGGCCAGCTGCATCCACTTATCTGCCAATTGCTGTAACAACGCCGCCTTCGTTCCACCACCGGCATGCAACATATCGCGATGCATGTGCATCAAATCCTCAGAATTGGGATATTGCAATGAATCAATGAGCTTTTCACGACGTTCGTCGAAAACAGAAACCTTAGGAGGCTTATGATCAAATGCGAAGAAAATCACCAGAATCAGCACCACGGCGATCCCGGCAGGAATAAGATACTTTTTCACTTAGAGACCTGATTTACTCTTTTTACCGTCTTTTACGCGGTTTAAAAACAACTTAGCCGGCTTGAAAGAGGGGATTTTTTGTTCGGGTATCTCTATAGCAATATTCTTTTTGATGATACGGCCGATCTTTTTCTTACGTGTCTTCACCACAAAACTGCCGAAACCACGCAGATACACGTTGTGCCCTTCAGCCATGGATTCTTTGATCTCTTTACAAAATGCTTCCACCACAACCATTACATCCACCTTCTCCAAACCTGTCTTGTCGGTAATGCGGTTTACAATATCAGCCTTTCTCATAGGTATATTTCTTTTGGTTTGATAATCAATCTGTTAAACTGCAAAGTTCGCTTAATTATTATAAAATAACCACACATTTTTTTCCCTTTGTATTATTGCACCCGCATGTCGTCTTTCTCCAAAACGCTCCTTCAATGGTATCGCCTCAACAAGCGCAATATGCCCTGGGTTGGGGAAACTGACCCCTACAAGGTGTGGTTGAGTGAGGTGATTTTGCAGCAGACCCGCGTGGAACAAGGGACAGCCTACTATCTCGACTTCATTAAACACTACCCTACCGTTCAGCACCTTGCAAAAGCGTCGGCCAATGAGGTAATGAAACGCTGGGAAGGCCTGGGATACTACTCCCGCGCCAGAAACATGCATGCTACCGCCAACGTCATCACCCAACAATTAAAAGGCGTTTTCCCCGACACCCCGGAAGGACTTCAAAGCCTCAAGGGCATAGGAAAATACACGGCTAATGCCATCCTCGCCTATGCATACCACAAACCCTATGCCGTAACTGACGGAAATGTGCTACGCATACTCTCCAGGTATCAGGGAATCACCATCCCCGTGAATACACCTGCAGGAAAAAAAATGGTGGAAGCGCTTGCTGACAGGCTCCTCGATAAGCAATTACCACATACTTACAACCAGGCACTGATGGACTTCGGCTCGCTGGTGTGCACACCGCGGAATCCTGATTGCGGAAACTGCCCCTTCCGGCGTTCCTGTTATGCCTTCAACCACGAGATGACCGCCATCCTCCCCCAAAAAGAAAAGAAACGGGCCGCAAAAACGAGATATTTTAACTTTTTTGTGATGAAATCGGGTAACAAGGTGCTGATCATGCCCCGACATGCAGCGGATATCTGGAAGGCATTGTGGCAATTTCCACTTATAGAGACAGCAGAAGAGGCAACTTTACAAGATATTCAGCGTTCAAACGTTTATAAAGATTGGAAGCTGGGGAAGGTGCAATGGGAAGAAGCAGGAACTTTCAAACAACAACTGACCCACCGGCGATTGATATGCCGATTTTTTACGGGCGAAATAAAAACCACTCCCGAAATCGATGGCATGCAAGAATTGGTGAACAGAAAGGAAATGGAAAGATTTGCTTTTCCAGGGGTAATAAGAGATTTTATGAAGGGAAAGCTGTACTTTTAATATTGGAAATATGCTCCATCCCTCAGTGTTTTTCTATTCCTGTCCCCAACGTTATTTTTGAAACGAAATTAAATGTAACAGATACGTAAACAGAACATCATGAGTGGTGTAAACAAAGTGATATTGATAGGCAACCTGGGGAAAGATCCGGAGTTGCGCAATTTCGAAGGCGGCAATGTAGTGGCGAATTTCACACTCGCAACCACAGAAGTTTTCCGCGACCGCAATGGCAATAAAGTAGAACAAACCGAATGGCATAATATTGCCATGTGGGGGAAGCTTGCAGAAATTGCAGGAAAGATTTTGCGAAAAGGCGCGAAAGTTTATATCGAAGGGCGAATTAAAAATCGCAGTTGGGAAGACAAGGAAGGTCATAAAAAATATATCACTGAAATTGTCGCCGATAATTTCACCTTATTAGGACCACGCCCTGCAAACACCGGTGGCATTGATCATCCGGATGACGATATGAATCATCAACATCCGCAGTCCGACATACAAGACGATCTGCCATTTTGATCTGCAATCCTAATTTAATAGCGATCTTTACAAGATGTCATTATTCCGAACGGTAATTTTCTGCTTTGCACTGGCAGCAATTATTGGCTGTCACACCGACGAAGCGCCAAAACCCGATGCCTGGCCAAGAGTGCATTATCCTGTTGCAACGGATACGATAGTGTTTAATGATGAAGATTGCCCTTATACATTTTCACTTCCAAATTATTACGAAATAGATCGCAATGTTACTTATTTCAATCAGACACCTGACGATCCGTGTTGGATGAATTTAGTGTGTAAGGATTTGAATGCCACTATTTACATGAGCAATAAACCTATTGATGTAAAATATTCCTATCAACAGATGATCGACGATGCCTACAAGCTCACATACAAACATGCAGGCAGAGCTGATTATATCGAACCACAGGAAATAGAAAATCAGTATGGTGTACATGGACTGATCTACTATGTTGGTGGTGATGCAGCGAGTAATTTTCAATTTTTCGTAACCGATACCACCAGCAATTTCGTTCGTGGAGCATTATACTTCAACAACCGCCCAAATGCAGATTCATTAAGACCCGTCATTCAATTTATGGTGCACGATATTGAAAATATGTTGAGCGGTTGGAGGTGGAAGTGATGTTTGTGGGCGATAACAAATGTGTGCTGCATAATTATTGATTGACGATACTAAACTTCAATAATTATTTTATTTGCTAACTTTCCGATTGCTTAAATTATCTCGTGGCTAGCCTGAATCTGCAAACACCACTCACCTTTCTCAAAGGCGTGGGCGAACAACGTGCAGCAATGTTGCTGAAGGAGCTGGAATTGGAAACCTGCTATGATTTGCTGCATTTTTTTCCGTTCAGATACATCGATCGCACCGATTTTACTACTGTTAAAGCGGTTAAGCAAAATGCCTTCACGCTAGCTGAATTGCGCGAAGTGCAGATGAAAGGGTTTATCAGCAAGATGCATATTGTTGGTGCTAAACAAGGGCGGAGATTGATTGCCACTTTCAGCGACAATACCGATACCATGGAGTTGGTATGGTTCAATGGCATCAACTGGTTGCAGAAATCGCTGAAGGAGGATGTGCAATATATTGTTTACGGAAAGCCTTCCATTTATAATGGCGTAGTAAATATGATGCATCCCGAAATGGAGCCTGCAGCACAAAGTGATTTTCAACTCAGTGGAAAAATTCAGCCGATATATTCAGGTACCGAAAAATTAAAAAGTCGCGGTATCAATAGTAAAATGATAGCCCGATTTGTGCAGTCGCTGATAGCACAATTATCGGAATTAGATTTGCCTGAACAATTGCCCGCTTCCGTCATTCAGAAATATAAATTGATAGGTCGATTTGAAGCATACAAGTGCATACATTTTCCCGATTCCGATGCGCATTTACAACATGCCTTGCGGCGATTGAAATTTGAAGAATTATTTATCGACCAGATAAAATTGCTGCGCGTAAAACAATATCGCCATAGCAGCAGCATGGGATTTATTTTTAAGGAATTAGATACATACTTCAATCCGTTTTACACAGCACACATGCCCTTCGAACTCACCAATGCACAGAAAAGGGTGATGAAGGAAATCAGAAAAGATCTGCTGAGTGGCCGACAAATGAATCGATTATTGCAGGGCGATGTGGGTAGCGGTAAAACAGTGGTAGCACTGCTCACCATGTTGATGGCACTTGACAATGGATTTCAGGCTTGTTTAATGGCGCCTACAGAAATATTATCGCAACAACATATAGCAGGGATATCAGAACTATTAAAAGATCTCCCCATTCAGGTTGCATTACTTACGGGCAGTGTGAAAGGCAAGCAGCGAAAATTAATTCTGGAAGGTGTTGCCGATGGCAGTATACAGATTTTAATAGGCACACATGCATTAATTGAAGAGACAGTTCAATTTAAAAATCTTGGTTGTGTTGTAATAGATGAGCAACATCGATTTGGTGTGGAGCAACGATCGAAATTGTGGAATAAAAACAGCCTTACGCCGCATATTCTGGTGATGACGGCAACACCTATTCCCCGCACACTTTCCATGGCCTATTATGGTGATCTGGATGTTAGCATCATCGACGAACTCCCACCGGGTCGCAAGCCGATAAAAACAGTGCATCGAAAAGAGAGTGAGCGCTTGCATGTATTTGGATTTCTGAAAGAACAAATTGCCGAAGGTCGGCAAGTATTTATTATTTATCCACTTATTGAAGAGAGTGAAAAACTCGATTTGAAAAATTTAATGGCGGGTGCCGAAGCCATTGAACGGGCATTTCCAAAACCGCAATATCAAGTGAGCATATTACACGGAAAAATGAAACCTGCGGATAAAGATTTCGAGATGCAGCGTTTTTTAAATAAGCAAACACATATCATGATTTCCACCACCGTTATTGAAGTGGGAGTCAATGTGCCGAATGCAACTGTGATGGTCATAGAAAATGCCGAACGCTTCGGACTGGCACAATTGCATCAATTGCGTGGAAGAGTTGGAAGGGGTGCACATCAATCGTTTTGTTTGTTGATGACTGATGTGAAATTGAGTAATGATGCACGAAAAAGAATCAGCACCATGGTAGAAACAAACGATGGTTTCAAAATTGCGGAAGTTGACATGCAATTGCGCGGTCCCGGTGAGATAGAGGGCACAAGACAAAGTGGTGCACCGCAATTTAAAATCGCCAATCTCCAAACCGACGAACCCATCCTCCGCGAAGCGCGACTTACGGCCGACGAAATCCTCGACGCCGACCCAAATCTAAACACCCCCGAACACGCGGCACTGAAAAAATTCCTCTCAGCCCAGAGTTGGAAAATTAAGCAATGGGGAAAGGTTTCTTAAATAGGAAGAAGGAGAGAGGAAAAAGGAGAGAGGAGAGAGTGGGTGAGCTTGCCTCGCCGAGTAGGCGGGTGGGTCAGTGGGTTAACACACTTGCTAACTTGCTAACTCTCAAACTTGCTAACTAAAACTGAAAGCTCTTCGCAAGTGCATGCACATTTTCGAATTACCGGACGAATACATGAACACAATTAGAGTGTGCAAGTGTGCAAGTGTGGAAGTGTGCAAGTGTGGAAGTGCGGAAGTGTGCAAGTGTGGAAGTGTGCAAGTGTGGAAGTGTGGAAGTCTCGCTGAGGCGGGATGTCCCTGTGCTCCATGTGGAGGTAAATGCAACAGCCGAACACATAAACACATGAACACATGAAAAAAAAAGCCACCCTATCGGATGGCTTTCTTTATTGCAATAGCTTAGTAGATTAAACCGCGTCAGCGAGTTCTTTACCTGCTTTGAAACGTACCACATTTTTAGCGGCAATTTTAATTGTTTTGCCTGTTTGTGGGTTACGTCCTGTGCGGGCAGCACGTTTGCTTACAGAGAAAGTACCGAAACCTACGAGGGTAACTTTGTCACCTTTTTTCAAAGATTTACGGATTGCAGTCATCATGCTGTCGAGGCATGCAGTTGCTTGTGTTTTGGTCAGACCTGTGTCGGCTGCCATTGCGTCGATCAATTCGCCTTTGTTCATTGTGATTGATTTTATACGTTAGTGAATAAGTTTAACAGTGCCAAAAATACAGTGTTTACGGGCATTTCAAAATATCAATCGGCTGAAACCCTTGTATTTTCAACACTTTATACACATTAACCCCTCAAAACCCGCGATTTTAGGGGGTTTCA
>JAIBBA010000225.1 GCA_019694895.1 Chitinophagales bacterium | reverse complement strand
ATAAATCAAAGGGATTTAATATCAAGTTCAACCTAGCAAAGCGCGAAAAAGAATTGATCAAACACTGCTGCTCCGAACTCACCTACAAAGAAATAGCAGATAAAATGTCCGTCAGCCAACGCACCGTTGATGGCTACCGCGAATCGGTGTTCTCCAAACTCGATTTAAAATCCCGCACAGGAATAGTGTTATTCGCCGTGCACCAGGGATGGTTGGGGTGAGGAACGTGAGAAGTGAGGGGAAGAATAAGGAATGAACAATGCGGAATAATAAAAACAATTAACTTTTGTATTTCTCCGCTCTCTGCGTGAAAAACTTGTATTTCTCCGCTCCTCCGCTCCCGATAGCTATCGGGATCCGCGTGAAAAACGGGGCACGTATATTAATTGTTCGTAAAGAAATGCAATCAAAAAATATACTTAATTTAGAAACCTAAATTGTTAAACGTATTTTGATTAGGCGTAATTGAGTGGTTATGAAAGAGGATTTAGAAGCAATCAAGCATTTGCAGAATAATACACCGATTGAGGCGTTTGAAGGACTCACCCCTAGTGAAATGCATTGTTTGTTATATAATGTATATGACAAAGAATCTTCTCTGCAAATGGTTGACACAATAGATGATGCAATATTGGATCAAATACCTATATTCCGTATTGCGGAGGTTTTTTTGCATATTATTCAAAGAGAAAATGGAATAAAATTAACACTTGGTGGTTCTCTGCCAGTAAAAGTTTTGACAGAACTATATAATTATGGGTATATTCTTGAAGACTTCATTGAAAAAGGGTATGTAAAGTTGCGACGAGAACAAGATTGTGCTGCAATTTTGAGTGCCAGACTAACCGTGGAGCTGACCGGATTGGTAAAGAGAACAAATGGAAAATTAACCCTCACAAAAGCAGGAATAAAACTGCTGAATAAGTATGACCGGAATAAGTTCTTTCATTTATTTATGCAAGCCTTTACAAATAAATTTGCCTGGAGTTGTAATGATGGATATGGAGAAGACCCTGTGGCACAATTTGGATGGGCTTTTTCAGTAATTCTGTTGGATAAGTATGGTGATAAACCGCAAGAGGCGATTTTTTACTCGGAGAAATTTCTGAACGCTTTTCCTAATAGTGTGTTGTTTTTTCAACCAGGCCTTTCTACCCCTGAACATTTTTATGCAAGTTGCTACGAACTAAGAACATTTCATCGTTTTTTTGAATGGTTTGGTTTTGTCAATGTAGAAGGTCAGCACAATTTGTTAACGCGAGAGTTTAAAGCTTATACCAAATCCGAAATAATCAATAAAATATTTCGCATTGTGCAATAAAAAACAATTCCTCCTGCTTGATTAATTTATAATAATACGATGTATACATGATTGAATATTCAATCAGTTTTGTTTTGTATTTAGGCAAAGTTTATATAATCTATTTAAACAAGAAATTGCGCTAAATCTTTAATGCACAACTTGAAACACCCCATTCCGCTGCGTTTCAACATCACCGGAAATTCGCACCATATATAATCCTGCCGGAAGCCATGATACCTGAAGATCGATTTGATTGTTGCCTTCAAGCAATGCGTATGCCGGCATCTCAAGCATGGTTTTGCCATTCATGTCTAAAATAGAAATTCGCACTGTCTGTCCATCATTACTATTTATTTGAACAATAATATTATCAGAGGCCGGGTTTGGATATATCGTCAAATGTGCATTATTTTCTGTTGATGCGCAATATTCCATCCGTGGAGTTGGATTAACGGGTTGTTGTTGCGTTAAACAATGCACCATTCCACCATAGAAATATGCATTGCGACAATCAATTCCGACAACTGTTTTGCTTGGATACAAACTCTGGATGATGGACAATGCAGTGGCGTCATTTACATCGCTGTAAGTTGGCACCAGAACTACGCTGTTGCAAACGTAATAATTATTATAACTGCCTTTGAAACCGACATTTGCACCCCAGGTGGTTTTAACGTTTTTATTGGTGAGTGGCAGAATAACTTTTGTATACACATTGCCATTTGCATTAGTCATATTATTTAAAATGGTTCTGTCGGCGGAGGTAATTCCCCAATAACTCAAATCCGAATTGCTCAATGTAACCAGTGTCGTGCTGTCGAGAAACGTTGCGAAGCCATCAATATGCGTATCTGTGATATCAAGTCCACCGCCATATAATCCATCAAGCCAAACGATATTGCTTACACCGAGATATTGAATTAAATAATTATTGATATCTGTTTCAGTAAGCGCCGGATTTCTGCCATCGCCTTGAATACTGCTTCGTGTTGCTAAAAAAGTACCGGCTCCATCCACACACACGGCTCCTCCTTCAAGTTCCATCGCGCTTAAATTAATTCTCGGAACAGCGGTTTGATCTGAGATTTTCTTCGGAACAGCATTGTCTTTTGTATATGGAGCATCGTTTCCCCAACCATCAAAACCCCAGTCCAATATTTTTAATTGCCCGGCATTTGTATACACATACATCGGACCATTATCTCTCGCCCAGCAATCATTTGTTTGAATGATGTAGAACGTAATATTGGCCAGCGGAACCGCATTGGCATTAAGCACGCTGATGATCCTGTTTTTTTCTGTGTTATTATAAGCGATTATGTTAACATGCTCCGTAGGCACAAGTGCAGCCGTCATCGCCGTAAAGCAAGGCTCCATGCGGTCGCGATAAATAGTGCCATACGTTAAATGATGTGGCCACTGTAACCAGGTACCTGCGTGTTCTGTATTGTCGTCAGGCAGTGTGGTAATGGTCATTTGTGCATTTACCAGCCCACTGTACATGATAAGGAATAAGATAATTCCGGTTTTCATGATTTAAATATAGCATGAATTACTTGAATTTTATCATTGACGTGAATGCTATTGACCATTGTCTTTCAATAATCATCTTATTTTTACATGATTTAGTCTGTTAAAACCTAGTATCCATAAAATTAGAATTGAAATTGTTGCGGCGTGATTTTTTTCTTACCTTGTATCTCAAATACATTTAGAAATGAAAGCGTTGCCGTTTCTTCTGCTGGTTACCGGAACAATATTGACGAATGTCATTTTCGCCCAAATGACCACCGTTTCTTCAGATAAAGAATGGGAAAAGCAAGAGGTTTTCCTCAAAAACACCATGGAAGCGGAATACATCATTCGACTTGGCGATGTAGATAACCTCGGATTTGGGTGGCCGGAGGGTTTCGACCCCTTTTGCGGACGGATGACGGATTCACATGCCTATCCTTGGGAGCCCCAAGCCAACGATC
>JAIBBA010000224.1 GCA_019694895.1 Chitinophagales bacterium | reverse complement strand
TTGATCCAATTAAGTGTTTATCCTAACCCTTCCAGCGATATTTTTGTATTTGAAATGAAAAATTTCAAAAATGCAGATATGACTGTTGAAGTATATAATTTCAGCGGCGAATTAGTTGACCGTGTACAATTAATAAACAATAACGGAACAGCAACCGCTACTTTCGATGCGTCTATGCTCGCTGCCGGCACTTACATGGTGAAAGCAAGCGATGGTGATTATATTCTGACACAACAGATAACAGTTGTGAAATAATATTTATTAAATGAACTTATCTTTCAAAAAAAGTGGTTGATCTTTCAGCCACTTTTTTTGTTGTATCCAACGTAAACAATCAACTTTGTTCCATGAGCGATCCACGTGATATCCGGATTTTATTGCACGCCTCTTCCAATGATGCCGAATTGCTGGAAATTGCAGATAAAGTATTGACTGGCGAACGCATTTCGCCGGCTGAGGGCATTGTATTGTATGAAAGAGCTTCACTCGGTTTCGCGGGCACTCTGGCAGACCATGTGCGCACACGTATGCATGGCAATATCGCCTACTTCAATAGGAACTTTCACATCGAACCAACTAACCTTTGCGTGTTCGATTGCAAATTTTGCAGCTATTCCAGAATGCTCAAACAACGCAGTGATGGTTGGGTGATGAGCAAAGAATCCATGATGGACATTGTGCGCTCTTATGCCGATAAGCAGGTTACAGAAGTGCATATTGTTGGCGGTGTATTACCTGAATTAAATCTTGAATGGTTCGCAGATGTGCTGAGCAGCATAAAAGCAATGCGCCCCGATTTGCATATCAAAGGTTTTACTGCCGTTGAATTGGAATACATGATCCGCAAAGCAAAAATGAGCTATCGCGATGGTCTTGCTTATCTCCAAAAAGCCGGATTAGACAGCCTTCCCGGTGGTGGTGCAGAAATATTTGATGAAACTATACGTGAACAGATCTGCGCCGATAAATGTGATAGCGCCACCTGGCTCGAAATACATCGTTGTGCGCACGAATTAGGTATGCATAGTAATGCAACAATTCTATATGGTCATATCGAAAGTTTTGCTCATCGCATTGATCATATGGAGCGATTGAGAAGCATGCAGGATGAAACAAAGGGATTCAATTGTTTTATTCCTTTGAAATTCCGCAATCAGCATAACCAGATGAGCAACGTTGAAGAATGTAGTGTTGTAGAAGACATGCGCAATTATGCAATTGCCCGTATCTATCTCGATAATTTCCCGCACATAAAAGCATATTGGCCAATGATAGGTCGCGAACAGGCGCAATTGAGTCTGCATTATGGTGTAAATGATATCGATGGTACGATTGATGACACAACGAAAATTTATAGCATGGCAGGCGCTGAAGAACAATCGCCGGTAATGACCACACGCCAGATATGTGAATTGATATTAGCTGCAGGAAAGCAACCTGTCGAACGCGATACACTTTACAACCATATTAAATCATACAGTCATGAATCATTGGATGCCGAATTTGGTGTTGATGGATTTATCGGATTGCCTGTTGCGAATTAATACCAATTATTAAATCTGCTTCTTTACTTTGAAAAAAGAAATCTATATCATCCGACACGGCGAAACAGATTTCAATCAATTGGGAATTGTGCAGGGCAGGGGAGTGGATAGTTCACTCAACGAAACAGGCAGAAAGCAAGCGCAACATTTTTTCGATACATACAAGGATGCCGGTTTTCAAAAAATATTCGTCAGCACACTCAAGCGCACACATGAAACAATAGCGCCATTCCGCGCACTTGGCATACCGATTATTGCTCATGAAGGACTGGATGAAATAAGCTGGGGAATTCATGAAGGCAAGAAAGATGGTGATACCTTCAAAGACTTTTATCGCGTATTACATGCCTGGCAGCACGGTGAAACAGATTTGGCAATTGATGATGGCGAAAGCCCGATCACTGTTCAGCAGCGACAATTAAGGTTTTTAGATGAATTGACAGCAAGCGGAGAGGATCGCATCCTGATTTGCAGTCATGGTCGCGCTATTCGCATTCTGATGTGCACAATGCTGAAGAAACCTTTATCGGAAATGGATACCTTTCCGCATCAAAACACCAGTTTATATAAAATGATCTACGATGGCAATAGCTTTGCCACCGATTTGTTTAACGATATTACGCATTTGCATGCAACATAAATACAGTATATCATTAGTCAGTTATCTGAATACCAAGCCATTTCTTTACGGATTACAGCACGAACCCGAGGCAGCACAGTTTGCGCTTGAATTGGATATTCCATCTGTTGGCGGAAAAAAGATTTTGGAAAATCAAGTAGATATCGGATTGGTGCCGGTTGCGGTATTAGCAAAACTTGACGATGCACGGATCATTTCAGATTATTGTATAGGTGCCGATGGACCTGTTCGCAGTGTATGTTTGTTTAGTCATGTGCCTATCGATAAGATAGAAAAAGTATTCATGGATTATCATTCTATGACTTCGGTACAATTAGTAAATATCTTGTTGAAGGAATATTGGCATGTGCATCCTGAACAAATTCCGGCTACAACAGGATATATTGAACAAATTCAAGGCACAACTGCCGGCTTGATCATTGGCGATCGCGCAATTGGGTTGTATGATAAATTCCCTTATGTATATGATCTGAGTGAAGCATGGAAGTCGCATACCGGTTTGCCATTTGTATTCGCTGCATGGATCACCAGAAAAGAAATTTCTGCTGATGTATTGCAATCACTCAATAAAGCTTTGCATTTAGGGGTGGAAAGTATTGATGCAGTAGTGAATATGTATGCCGGCAATCAATTGGATAAACATGCATTGCATGATTATTTTACCCTTAATATCGATTACCACCTTGATGGTGTAAAACGAAAAGCATTGGAATTATTTATCGGCAAAATCAGAATGTATGCCGATGTTGATGGGTCACTCCATGAACAATAAAGCCGCGATAGATAATTTATTTAAAATCGCTATCTGCAATCATTTCAATTCCTGTTTTAATCAGGTGCTCTACAGCTGCCGATGGGTCTGTAATAAACTCTCCCGTTGCACGATTGGCGAGCAATACATTTAATGATATCGCCCTGTGGCCAAGCAAGGCAGAAAGTCCATAAATGGTTGCAGTTTCCATTTCGAAGTTGGTGATGCGTTTGCCGGCGTGGTTGAAAGTGGTGATCTCCGAATAAAAATCCGGATGACTCACCGGTAAATTCACGGCGCGACCTTGAGGAGCATAAAATCCCGGTGCGGTGAGTGTGATGCCGGAAATGAATTCTTTTGC
>JAIBBA010000223.1 GCA_019694895.1 Chitinophagales bacterium | reverse complement strand
AACCGGTTAGTTATTATTTCACCTTTTAAAAACAGTACCTTGGATAACCAAGAAATCATGGAGTCCTCAAACTCCGAAAATACCAACACTACTGAAACGGTAGTTGAAACGGTAAAAAAAGCCCCTCAAACACAATCTGCTCACGACGATTTTGACTGGAATGTAGACAAACGTAACCGCGGCACTTATGCGCAAGATACCAGCGCAAAAATGGAAGCGGAATACGAAGGCACTTTCCGCACATTGAATGATGCAGAAATTATCATGGCAACCATCGTTGCACTTACCGACACAGATGTAATCCTCAACGTAGGTTATAAAAGCGACGGTTTAGTATCACGCACAGAATTCCGCGACCTCGACGAATTAAAAGTAGGTATGGAAGTGGAAGTATATGTTGTGAGCAAAGAAGATGGTAAAGGCCAGCTCAACCTCAGCCGCAAATCTGCGAAAATGATGAAGGCTTGGGAACAAATCGTTGACGCTTACAAAAACGAAACGATTGTTACCGGTAACATCATCAGCAAAACCAAAGGCGGTCTTATTGTTGAAGTATTCGGTATTGAAACATTCCTTCCGGGATCACAAATCGACGTTAAGCCTATCACAGATTATGATGGATTTGTTGGAAAGAAAATGGAATTCAAAGTGGTTAAAATTAATGAGACCATCAAGAATGCCGTTGTTTCTCACAAAGCACTTATCGAAAGTGATATCGAATCACAACGTCAGGAAATCATCGGTAAACTTGAGAAAGGTCAGGTGCTTGAAGGAACAATCAAAAATATCACAGACTTCGGTGCGTTCATCGATTTGGGTGGTGTTGACGGATTGTTGTATATCACAGATATTTCATGGGGACGTATCAACCACCCAAGCGAAGTATTGCACCTCAACCAAAAACTCAATGTTGTTGTACTGGACTTCGACGACAACAAAAAACGTATCTCACTTGGTCTTAAGCAGCTTACACCACATCCGTGGGAAGTTCTTGATGCATCCATTCAGGTGGGCAGCGTAGTGAAAGGTAAAATCGTAAACATTGAAGATTACGGTGCATTCCTCGAAATATTGCCGGGTGTTGAAGGTTTGATTCACGTATCAGAAATTACTTGGAGCAACCAACCAATGAACAGCAAAGAATTCTTTACCATTGGCAATGAATATGAAGCGAAAGTAGTAACACTCGATCGCGAAGAGCGCAAGATGTCACTGTCGCTGAAACAACTCGGTGAAGATCCTTGGAAGAGCGCGAAGGATAAATATCCTATTGGAAGCCGTCACAGCGGTCTGGTGAAAAATCTTACTAACTACGGTGTATTCGTTGAACTCGATGAGAACATCGGTGGTATGGTACACATCAGCGATTTAAGCTGGATCAAACGTTTGAACCACCCTTCAGAATTTGTGAAAGTGGGACAAACACTTGATGTGGTAATTCTTGATATCAACGAAGAAGATCGCAAAATGTCGCTGGGTCACAAACAAATCGAAGAAGATCCATGGGATACTTTCGAACAGGTATTCCCTATCGGCTCTGTGCATGAAGGAACCATCATCCGCAAAGATGAAAAAGGTGCCATGGTATCATTACCATACGGACTCGAAGGCTATGCTCCGCATAAACACCTCGAGAAAGTTGACGGCACTTCAGCACATGCAGATGAAGTATTGCCTTTCAAAGTAATCGAATTCGATCGCAACGATAAACGTATCCTTGTTTCACATACTAAGTTTGTGAAAGAAACTGTTGAAGAAGAAAAACAACAGGTTAAAAAGGAACGCGTTCGCGACGAGAAGAAAACAAAAACTCAGCTCTCTAAAGTGCAGAAAAATGTTGAGAAAACCACCCTTGGTGAACTCGATGTACTTTCTCAATTGAAAGAGCAAATGGCTAAAGATTCTAAAGACGCCGCTAAATCAAACAATAGCGACGCTGAAGAAAACACTGAAGCTTGATAATCGTTCTTCAACAAAAGCCCTGCCCTCAAAAGCAGGGTTTTTTTGTTTTAGGTAGCAAGGGGGGCTACATTGTTCGCGCTAAGCTGCTAAGTTGCAAAGGCGCTAAGTGCACAATACTACGGACCGCATTCAGGTTGATAGTATCTAGACTTGGTATCAGGTATCAAGTATCAGGTATCAGGTAAAAATTCACGATTCACGAGTCACGATTCACCCACTCACCCACTCACCACCCGCCTGCTCGGCGAGGCAAGCTCAGCCCTCTCTTCACTAACTTTGCGTCATTAACTCAAAACTTAAAAATGGCAAATAATACTTCTTCTCACATTCTCAATACCTCCGCAAATCTATTGGGGTTTTGCTTGTTCGTGATCACTTCTTTGCATATTGCGGATTATTCCGAAACACATCTGATTGATGAGCTTACAAGTGCTATAGCTTTATTGCTGACTATTTCATGTATTTGCTCGTTTATTTCCATTCGAACAAAAGATAGCAGACGAGAGAAATATCTGGAATCAATTGCCGATTATTTCTTTATGGGCTCCTTGATAGGGATATTTATCATTATTTTGCTGATTACCATAAATTTTATTTAAGATATGGCTTTGTCAACTAAAGCCGGAAATAAGGTAGCGGAGATAACGCTTATTTTTTGGCTCATGAAAATTGTCGCCACCACGCTTGGCGAAACCCTTGGTGATTTTATATCGATGACCTCAAATCTTGGTTATTCGATGGGCATATTGATTACGATGCTGTTTTTTGTCATTATGCTGTTAATTCAATTAAGGTTGAATAAATATGTACCTGTTGTCTATTGGTTGGTGATTATTGGAACTACTACATTAGGTACTGAAATTTCGGATTATATAGACAGGTCGCTGCACCTCGGTTATACCGCAGGCAGTGTGCTGTTGATTAGTGGATTACTGGGAACGCTTTTTCTGTGGAACAGGAAGTTTAATAATCTTTCAGTGTATCCGATTTATGAAAGACAAAAGGAGTTCTATTATTGGACTGCCGTACTTTTTTCAAACAGTCTGGGTACTGCTTTCGGTGATTTTTTGGGTGAACATTTCGGATTGAGTTATTTACAGGGTGCATTGGTAACAGGTGCTGTGATTTTAATTGTAGTGTTGTTGCACTATCGATCGCAAATCAATCATATTGTCTTATTTTGGATAGCATTTGTTTTTACACGTCCATTTGGTGCAACCTTCGGCGATTTCTTAACCAAACCGATAGAAAAAGGCGGACTGCAACTTGGAACGCTCAATTCAACTTTAGTGGCAACAGGTGTGATGATAATTTTATTATTTATTGCCACCAATCGGCATAAG
>JAIBBA010000100.1 GCA_019694895.1 Chitinophagales bacterium | reverse complement strand
ACTAACTGAAGCATCTGCTTGTTAATCTCCATATGGTGCTTTGTAGCATTAGCAAATGGCGTAAACACAACTTCATCATTCACCTGACCTGCCATCACATTCTTTCTTCCTTCAATCAAAGCTTCAACTGCCGCCATACCAAGTCTGCTTCCGAGAATGCGGTCGCGCACAGTAGGATTGCCTCCGCGCTGGATATGTCCTAACACAGAAACACGAGTATCGTAATGATTAAATCTTTCCTTCACCAATTTAGCAATCTCAAATGCGCCACCTCTCTCATCACCTTCGGCTACAATAACAATGGCTGATGATTTTTGTCGCAACCAGCCTCGCTCCAAGGTAGAAATGAGATAATCGATATTTGTTTCCGTTTCAGGAATTACAATTGCCTCAGCACCACCGGCAATACCTGTACTCAAGGCAATAAATCCGGCATCACGTCCCATCACTTCAACAAAAAACAACCTGTTATGCGACATGGCAGTATCTCTTATTTTGTCGATGGCGTCAATTGCAGTATTGATGGCTGTGTCAAATCCGAGTGTATAATCGGTGCCATACAAATCATTATCAATCGTACCGGCAACACCTACACAAGAAATACCAAATTCCTTTTCAAAAACTGTTGCTCCACGGAAAGTACCATCACCACCGATGGCAACAAATCCTTCAATGCCATTGAGCTTTAAATTATCGAAGGCCATTTTTCGTCCTTCTGCAGTCATAAATCTTTCGCTTCGCGCCGTTTTTAGGATGGTTCCTCCTCGTTGAATGATATTGCTGACATGATAAGATTCCATTTTAAAGAAATCTCCATCTATCATCCCTTCATATCCTCTGCGAATTCCATATACTTCAAGTCCATGATATAAACCTGTGCGCACTACAGCGCGAATACATGCATTCATTCCCGGTGAGTCGCCACCGGATGTCATTACTGCAATTTTTTTCATGATTAGTTTATTGCCTGATCAGGTACAAAAATAGGATGTCAATATTAAACTAACATCTTTTTTATCTTGCGGGTTTCTACAAAGTAAGTATTATACATGATCGAGCATATCTTTTGTCATCGCATCAAGGTCGTACGCGTGCTTCCAGCCCCAGTCCTGACGAGCCTGATGATCATCGATACTTCCCGGCCAGGTTTCAGCTATTTTTTGCCTGAAATCGATTTCGTAATCTAATTTGAAATCAGGCATATATTTCCTGATAGACTCCCCTACCATGGCAGGATTGAAGCTCATAGCGGCGAGATTATATGACGAACGAACAGAAATTTTGTCTGCAGATGCCTCCATTAATTCAACTGTTGCTCTGATGGCATCAGGCATATACATCATTGGTAACATCATATCATGTGCCAGAAAACAGGTATAGGCTCCTTGTGCTTTTGCTTTAAAATAAATGTCGACCGCATAATCTGTTGTTCCTCCGCCGGGTTGCGTTTTGTAACTGATAATTCCGGGGTATCGCAAACTTCTTACATCGAGACCAAATTTCTGATGATACCATTCGCACCATCTTTCTCCTGCCTGCTTGCTGATACCGTAAATGGTATTTGGCTCCATGATGGTGATCTGCGGTGTATCCACTTTCGGTGTTGTTGGCCCGAAGGCAGCGATAGAACTTGGCCAATACATCTTGCGAATATTTTTCTCTCTGGCAAGCTCAAGTGTATTAATCAGCCCTTCCATGTTCAATTCCCAAGCTTTATGTGGAAAGCGCTCGCCCGTGGCAGAAAGCATGGCTGCCATATTGTAGATCTGGGTAACTTTATATTTATCAATAATACCTGCGATGCCGGCTTGATCCAATACATTGATCTCTTCAAATGGTCCCGACTCTAACAATTCACCTCCAGGTGCTTTAATATCCGCTGCTATAATATTTGAACCACCATACTGATGGCGCAGAAACATTGTCAACTCAGCGCCAATTTGGCCACAGGCTCCAATTATCAGTATCGTTTCTCCCGGCATATCTTGTTGTTAGGGAAACAAAAATAGCCCTATGGACAAGAATTGCAAATTCCGAAAGCAGGAAGTTATAAACGCTTACCTTTACGGGGTCGTAGAATCTTGATGAAAAAGATATTGGTGGTAGTGGGCACACGCCCGAATTTTATTAAAGTAGCCCTGTTTAAATCCATGGCTGCCATGCATGGTTTTGATCTCAGGATCGTACATACCGGTCAACATTATGATGCTGCCATGGCTGATGTCTTCTTTCGACAGTTGGCATTGCAACCGGATTATTTCCTCGAACTTCCTTCCTTACAGCCTGAGCAACAAGTGATTTTGATTCAAGCCAAGTTGAATCGCCTGATGGGAAGCACCTTTATGCCAGATCTGGTAATGGTTGTTGGCGATGTCAATTCTACCAGGGCAGCAGCTGAAGCAGCACACATTTTAAATATTCCTATCGCCCATGTGGAAAGTGGTTTGCGCAGCTTCGATCAGTCCATGCCTGAAGAGATCAATCGCATTGTTGCAGATAACCTCGCATCACTGTTTTTTATTACTGAACAAAGTGGTATCGATAACCTTCGCGAAGAAGGTAAACCTGAAAATAAAATGCATTTGGTTGGGAATACCATGATCGACACCCTGGTTCATTTTGCGCCACTGATCGATCAGCAAAATATTCTGGAGCAATGGCAATTGGAAGAAAAAAGATATTACCTCGTAACCTTACATCGGCCATCTAATGTTGATGAAAAAAATGGATTACAACAGGCTATAGAATGTTTAAATTGGCTTTCTGAAGATCTACCTGTTGTTTTCCCAATTCATCCGCGTACGAAAAAACAATTTCTGCAATTTGGATTGGATGAAAATATTTCTTCCAACAAAAATATCATTCAATTACCACCATTGGATTATTTCGGCTTTCAAAAATTAATAAAATCAGCAACAGCCGTAATTACAGATAGTGGCGGGATTCAAGAGGAGACCACATTCTACGGTGTGCCATGTTTAACCATGCGCCCAAACACAGAGCGACCAGTTACTATTAACCTGGGAAGCAATGAATTGGTCGAAAATAATATTGATTCATTAAGGCCATTTATTCAGCAAATAAGGACCGGTCATTATAAAAATATCTCCATTCCACCATTATGGGATGGACGTGCTACCGAACGCATTTTTCAGATTCTTGCTGCTTTGCGATGAAGACTGTCCAGTAACCGCGCGTATTGCTCTGTTACCGATTTACGTGCGTATTTTTCTATCCCCGCACTCTTAACAGAAAGTTTACCGGATTTATAATCGGCATACCATGAAGCTATGGTAGATTGCAATCCGTCAACATCTTTTAAATCAATTAATATCCCCGCTCCGGTTTCTTCTAGTATTGTTGCGGCATCACCCTTTGGATCACCAATTGCCAGTATCGGACGTTTTGCTGCCATGTATTCGAATAGTTTTGCAGGAATACGCCCGAGAATATCTTGTGCATCATTAATTAATAATAATAAAATCGTTGCACTACACATGGCATTTATCGCTTCTGCATGTGTTACTTGCCCGCGATTTTCTGCATATCCTGTCAAGCCATATTTTTCCAGAAACTCATGTACACTATAATCATTTTTTCCTGTGAACACAATCCGCAGATCATCACTTAAACCCGGCAGCGTTTTGCAGAGATTACTTATCGCCAGCCATAATGTTTCCGGATTTCTTGCTTTGTTGATCATACCTACATGATGCAATACAAATCCTTTTTCGGGATCAGGATGTACAGCAGGAAAATCATCCTCATCATACCCATTTGTGATGACCGTAGAATTGCCATTATTCAAAAGATTAAAATCATTTGCCCACTGCATGCTTACGGTTACCAAGGCATCTGCATTTGTAGCTACTTGTTTTTCTAATTGGTGATGACGTTTATCGGCGAAAGAGGTTAAATGCAATTCATGATAATAGTCAATCCGCGTCCAAGGGTCTCTAAAATCGGCGATCCATGGAATACCTGTTCGCTCCTTTAAGCCCATAGCTATCAGATGCATGCTATGTGGCGGCCCGGTTGAAATAATGGCATCGACAGGATGCGATTTAACATAGTCAGTCAGAAATCGAACAGAGGGTTTTATCCAAAAGCGTCGGGCGTCAGGAATGAAAAGGTTACCTCTCACCCATATTGCCAGATGCTGCAAAAGCCCTGTTTTTTTCTTTTCCTGCAGGAAGGCTGCATTGATCTTTTCTTCTTTTGAAAGCCCCAAAAAGCGCTTGTACCACGAATATGGCTCCCAAATTGGTCGCTTGATCACCTCCAGTCCCGCAGGAAGTGTAGCCGCCAACGACTCGTCAATAACAGGCATTTCGCCATTTTCAGCGGTATAAATGACGGGTTCCCAACCAAATTGTCGCAGATATCGTGCCATTTTCACCCAGCGCTGCACAGCAACACCGCCTGCCGGAGGCCAATAATAGGTGATAATGAGAACGCGCTTCAAGGTGGTTGGTTTCAGGGCTAAAGTTAAAACAACTTCCACAACCCTACTTTCCGGCCTTTAGCTGTAACTTCTTAACTTTAACGCCGCAAATAAAAGCCTATCATGCAAAAAAACAACGGCTCTAAGAAACTGCTTACCTATCTCGCAGTTTTTGTTTTCTTCCTCGCATTCAGCGCATTGTATTTTTATCCGCTATTGCAAGGTAAAATTCTGTTTCAGAGTGATATCATGAACTTTGTCGGCGTAAGTAAAGAAGCCGTTGATCATTATGACACTACCGGCGATGCTGCACTTTGGACCAACAGCATGTTTGGCGGTATGCCTACTTATCAGGTGTCATTACCTGAAAATGGTAATATTTTTGAGAGAATAAATATTTATCTCGGCGCATTTCTTCCTCGCCCTGCCAATTATATGTTCATCGCGCTGGTCACATTCTTCCTGCTGATGCGCAGTTTTAGAGTGAACACCTGGTTGAGTATTTCCGGTGCACTCTGCTATGCGCTGGGAACGTATCTGATTACCTTCATGGAGGCCGGCCATAATACTAAAGTAAATGCACTGGCATTGATGCCGCTGGTATTTACAGGATTGCAATATCTATGGCAACGGAAATGGTTATTGGGAAGCGCATTGACATTATTTGCCATGACATGCGAGATCACTGCAAACCACCCTCAAATTAATTATTACATGTTCCTCATTATTGCCATATGGGGAATTTCAGAATTAGTATTTGCAATCCGTGAAAAAACAGTTTTACAGTTTGTAAAAATAACAGCAGTGATCATTGCTGTTACATTAATGGCAGTTGCAGCCAATACTTCAAAATTGTGGACCACATACGAGTATTCTAAAGAATCCATCCGCGGAGGTAGTCAGCTTACCAGTCAGAAAACCGTTCAGGATGATGGACTTAATCGCGATTATGCTTTTGGATGGAGCTCTGGTGTTGCGGAATCATTCAGCATTATGTATCCGAATTTTGCCGGTGGCGGATCCGGTTTCTCCTTCCTCCAAACCCGCGATGGCGAAACTATTGACGGGCCAATGCTGCCATTTATTCAACAGCTCTATCAAAAGGATCCGAAGAAAACTCAAGAAATATTAAACTATTCCGGACAAGCAGGAAAATATTGGGGCGACATGCCATTCACGAGCGGACCAATATATGTAGGTTCAATTTTATGCTTCTTGTTTATTCTTGGTGCATTGCTTGCCGATAACAGAATGCGCTGGTGGTTGATTGCAGCTACGGTATTGTCGCTGTTCCTTGGGTGGGGTAAAAATTTCGAAGCATTTAATTATTGGATGTTCGATCATTTCCCGCTCTACAATAAATTCAGAACCGTATCGATGGCAATGACCATGCTCTGCTTTACGATTCCTGTGCTTGCCATTTATATTGTCAATAAATTCCTGAGTGATAACAATGAGATTACACATGAGAAAAAATATTGGGCGTTGAAATGGGCTTCTCTTGCTACAGGTGCTTTATCATTGATATTGATGATGTCGGGAAGTTTGTTTGATTTATTAAAGCCTGTTGAAGAAGAATATTTAATGCAAGCCAATAGCATAGAAGCATCCACATTCTTCGAAATGCTGAAGGATGCACGCGCTCAGATGATTCGCACCGATGTTCTGACTACAACATTCATCATTGCTCTTGCAGCAGGTGCACTTTGGCTTTATCTGCGCAAAACCATTACTGCTAAAATTGCCATCGCCATCATTTGCATTTTGCCGGTGCTCGATTTGATGATTGTTGATTCTAAATATTTGGGCAAAGACAATTATCAGGAAGCTAATTTTTATGATCAACGACTGCGTTCTTCGTTGCCGGTGATCAAGGATAAAGATCCTTATTACCGCGTATGGAATACCATGGCAGATCCTGACAAAGATGGCACTACATCTTATCTGTATAAAAGCATTGGCGGCTACCACGGAGCGAAATTGCAACGCTATCAAGATATTATTGATGGCTATTTGCATAAAGGCGATGTGCATGTATTGAGTATGCTCAATACCAAATATGTGATTGGGCAGCGTCAAGGCAAAATCACCTTCGATCGCAATCCTGCCGCTTTGGGAAATGTTTGGTTTGTAGATTCTGTGCGCATGGTAAAAACTGCTGATGAAGAATTTAACGGCTTAGCCAACTTCAGTCCTCAAAATACCGTAATTGTAAATGAAGAATTTAAAAATCTGATTCCCGCAACCACCATACAACGCGATAGCACCGCAAGTATTAAGCTTAAAGCTTATGGTATGGATGAGATCAGCTATACATCGAAAAGTAGTGTAGAAATGCCTGCGGTTTTCTCGGAAATATGGTATCGCGGCAATCAGGATTGGAAAGCCTATATCGATGGAAAATATGTTGATCATTTCCGCGCAAATTATTTGTTGCGTGGATTGTGGGTTCCTGCAGGTGAACATGAGATTGTTTTCAAATTTGAGCCGGCTTCATTTGCCGCAGGTAAAAAAGTTTCAACAGCATCTTCAGGGTTGATATTATTATTAGTGGCGATAGGTTTTTTCCTCGCCGGAAGAAAAGCGATTCAAGAAAACAAACAAACAGAGGAGCAAGCCTGACATGCAGTACGATCCCGTTAAACGCAGTCTGGGAAAAGTATTTAATACTACCCCGGTTTTGCGCATAGTATTTTATAAAATGCTCGACCTGCTTTTGTTAAGAGCATGGCATATCCATAAAGCTTTGCGTCAATGGTCGAAAGGAAAAAAAGAAACAGAACAACATATTCTTGATGCCGGCTCAGGGTTTGGTCAATACAGCTATTTCCTCAGCGGCATGAGCAACAAATGGAAATTCCTGTCAGTCGATGTCAAAGAAGAGCAAATTGCCGATTGCAATAATTTCTTTCAAAAAATTGGCAGAAAAAATATTCGTTTTCAGGTAAAAGATCTGACAACCTTTACCATTCCCGATCATTTCGACCTGGTAGTATGTGTAGATGTAATGGAACACGTGTTAGAAGATGTGCAGGTGTTTAAAAATTATCATACTTCATTAAAAACAGGTGGCATGGTTCTGATTTCTACTCCTAGTGATCAGGGCGGCTCAGATGTGCATGAAGAAACCGGCTCGTCATTTATCGAAGAACATGTTCGCGATGGGTATAACATTCAGGAAATACAAGATAAACTAACATCTGCCGGCTTCACTCGAACTGAGGCTCACTACGCTTACGGAACTCCCGGAAAAATTTCATGGCGACTTTCAATGAAGTATCCTTTGCAATTATTAAATATTTCGAAACTGTTTTTTATTATTCTGCCTGTTTATTACATTATTACTTTTCCATTCTGTTTATTACTGAATGCCTGCGACGTGGCTATGTCGCATAAAACGGGAACAGGATTAATTGTAAAGGCCTGGAAATAAACTACTTACAAATATTCTTCGAGCAACTCCTTCGGAAGTACAGATTTGATTTGTTTTTCATGCATATATTGCAGCACAGCCTTGTATGCATCAAGCCATGAGGTATCCGTTCTGTCGAAAAAATAATTATTGTGCCACAGAATAGAGATTACTGCATCTTGCGGGTTATGCTCTAAAAAGTCGATTATCAAACGCTCAGCTTCCTTACCACTTTCTTTTCGATAGTATCGGTAAGTAGTATCCATAATATGGAGTGGCACCTCAATAAAATTATATTCGCGCTTTTCTTTAAAATGATATGGCCTGACCGGCAATCCGTAACTATTTCTAAATCCAGGTGCTTCTGCAAACCCCATGGTGCAATCCATCTGAATTCCTGCAGCCTCAATTTCATTGAATGTTCCCGGAAGTTCAGTCAATAAATAATGATTGCGATTTACTGGCTCTGCAAATTCCCTTACTGAATTGTAATCAGCAGTCATTGTCGATTTCCCGGCACTTTTATGTAACCCGTTTACCCATCCCTTTTCCGATATGTGCTGTTGAATGGACCGAACTTTACTATCAGACAAATTATAATCCGCATTGTTGATCAAACGTGTTCCGCGACCTGAACGCGCCAACCAAAAAAACACCGATTTCACATCGTATGCATCTTCAATTTGCATGATTTTATCCAAAAGCAGATGATCAGGCGTGCGCACATAATGATTAAAAATCAATTGCATCAATGCGCCTACCTTTCCATGTTTTAAAAGCCATTTACCATTTTCTGCCAAAGCGCCGTAAGCACTATCAATGTCATGCGACAGAAAAACCACAGATGCATGCTCTTTCTTGCTAACCAATTGCTTCAATTTTGGAGTCTGCTCGTATAATAATGTGAAATATTGCGCTACCAGGTTTTTATCGATACAATCAAAATGATGCTGAATACTATTGGAAAACGGAAAACGACCATATTGATCCGGATGATAATCGGTGTATTCCTGTAAGTAGGATAGCAAGTAAAAACAAGTACTTAAATAATCCGGTTTGTTTGATGCCGTGTAGTGCAGTAATTCCTTGCGAAAGTAAGATTTAAAATGACAATCACCACTTTGATACGTCATTCTGAAAAAATGAGAAACCTGTATGTCACCCATGCCATGTTCGGCAATTAGCATATCTTCATTCCCATCAACAAATTGCACATTAAATCCGATATACTTAGCAAACACCTTCATCACCCAAGTGTATTCCGACACCAGAGGCGACTCTATTCTGCATGTAATGGTTCGCATTTGCATAAACAAAAAACCGTCATCAAAGATATTCAAACCTAAGATGACGGTCTAAATTAGTTGATTTTATCAGATATCAAATTTTATTCCCTGAGCCAATGGCAACTGCGTAGAATAATTGATAGTATTGGTTTGACGACGCATATATGCTTTCCACGCATCACTACCACTTTCGCGACCGCCACCGGTTTCTTTTTCACCACCGAAGGCTCCACCGATCTCAGCACCGCTTGTGCCGATATTCACATTCGCAATACCGCAATCAGACCCCTGCTGCGAAAGGAAATATTCAGTCTCATAAATATTGGTCGACATGATAGAAGATGAAAGCCCTTGAGGAACACCATTTTGCATGTCAAGCGCTTCCTCGATAGTTGAATATTTCATCACATATAAGATCGGAGCAAATGTTTCGTGCTGAACAATTTTGAAATTGTTTGAAGCTTCGATGATACATGGCTTCACATAACATCCGCTTTCATACCCTTCACCGGAACAAACGCCGCCTTCAACAATCATTTTCCCGCCCTCTTCCATAGCTTGAGCAATTGCTTTTTCATAATCTTCAACAGCTTTTCTATCAATCAGCGGTCCTACATGATTATTTTGATCCAATGGATTTCCTATTCGCAATTGCGCATATGATTTCTTCAACAGATTCAACACATCTGCATAAACACTTTCGTGAATGATAAGTCGACGAGTGGTAGTACATCGTTGACCTGCAGTTCCAACAGCACCAAAGATTGCTGCACGAATGGCAATATTCATATTTGCATGTTCAGAAATGATAATGGCATTGTTACCCCCCAATTCCTGAATCACGCGACCAAGACGTTCGCCAACAATACCACCGATGCGTTTTCCAACACGTGTAGATCCTGTAACAGAAATCAATGGAACACGTGCGTCTTTAGCCATTTCTTCGCCAATTGAACTATGCGATACCATGAGGCAAGAAACGCCTTCAGGAACATTATTGGCCTTAAATACTTCAGCTATAATTTTTTGTGTGGCGATGGCGCTCAACGGCACCTTAGAACTTGGCTTCCAAATGCAAACATCTCCACAAACAAAAGCTAATGCAGCATTCCAGCTCCATACGGCAACCGGAAAGTTGAATGCAGAAATAACGCCAACAATACCCAGCGGATGCCACTGTTCATACATACGATGCAAAGGGCGTTCACTGTGCATAGACAATCCATACAGCTGACGGCTTAATCCAACAGCAAAATCACATATATCTATCATTTCCTGTACCTCGCCAAGGCCTTCCTGGAGACTTTTACCCATCTCATAGCTCACCAGTTTTCCGAGATCCTGCTTATGCTCACGGAGTTTCTCTCCTAGCTGACGCACAACTTCTCCGCGCTTTGGAGCCGGCCACATGCGCCATTCTTTGAATGCAGCAGCAGCAGTTTGCATGATCTGCTCATACTCTTCGCGTGAGGCTGAAGTACACGACGAAATCAGCGAACCATCAACCGGACTGAAGCTTTCAACGCCATTTCCCTCACCTTTCAACCAATTTACGCCGGTGCTGACGCCGCTATTATTCGATAGAATGCCTAAGGCTTTCAATTCGGCAGCTATGGCATTTCCCTGTATCATTGTATCCATTTAGCTATATTTAGGGTGCAAAATTACGAAATTTCGGGGTGAATGAACCCCGTTGAACTGACCTAGACAGTATCGTCATAAGGCGCATTCAACAGTGCTTTAACGATTAAACTAATATTAAATGCGTTTAGTTCGAATTTATATTCTATTACTTACATTAACCGGTGTGGTATCACGTACTGAAGCACAAGTGAATGTTCCGGGCAATAGTGCAATATGGACTTATACCATTGATGACGTCGATTTAACTCACGGCACTTGCTTCTATCGCTTTAAATAT
>JAIBBA010000099.1 GCA_019694895.1 Chitinophagales bacterium | reverse complement strand
CAACCCTGCGCCGATGCATTAAGCTCAACACACACCAACAGGGTTGCCTTTTTCTTACGAAGAGAGATTTTCTTGCATGTAAGATTTTTTTCCGCAGCGGAATTTCATTCTGGGGCACCGCCCCAAAAGTTGCAGGGTTCGCCCGCGACAAAAGATTTTCATTTAATCATAAATCTTGCTCGCATAAAAAAATTGCTTAACAAAGAATTATTCACCGCGGGCAACCCTGCGCCCAAACAGCAAACTCAACACACACCAACAGGGTTGCCTTTTTCTTACGAAGAGAGATTTTCTTGCATGTAAGATTTTTTTCCGAAGCGGAATTTTTATGCGCGAACCCTGTTGGGTGTGTGTTGCGGGGGAGGGGGGTATGGTGGTTGCTTCGCAACCACGAAAAATTGTGAGATTTTTCTAAGCGCTTAAAGCGCTCGTGATAATATGCATAGCCGCGCGAAGCGCGTATAAGCATGTATGTTTTATGAAATGGTGTGAATTCATTATAGGTGTATGTATTTTTATTTCATGACTACATTTAAAACTCGTGATGAACAGGATGTCATTTGGTTTATCACATTTACTTGCTACAGGTGGTTACCATTGATTGAAGCGACCGATTTATATGATGATATCTACAAATGGTTCGATATATTGAAAAGCGAAGGGCATTCCATTTTGGGATATGTCATCATGCCCAATCACATGCACATGCTCATGTATTTTTCTAAAAATAAAAGAACAATAAATACATGCATGGCTGAAGGTAAAAAATTCAGGGCCTGGGAAATTATTAAAAGATTGAAAAAACAAAGGGCATCACATTATTTAATTCAGATGGAATGGGTGCCTGAAGACCATAAAAACCCTAACAAACAGAAGTTCATGGCCTTTGAACCTTCCTTTGATTGCAAGGTTTGTAAAAGCGAAGAACGCGTGCTGACAAAACTTAACTATATCCATAAAAATCCGGTAAACAAAGGTTATCACCTGGCCCCTTCAATGACTGCATACAAACATTCAAGTGCAAAATACTATCACACAGGCATCCACTCTGCCTATCCTGTCGAACATTATAAGCGATTTATCAGGCCATTTAACTGCAATATAGATGCCCCTCAA
This sequence comes from Chitinophagales bacterium, assembly GCA_019694895.1. Taxonomy (GTDB): domain Bacteria; phylum Bacteroidota; class Bacteroidia; order Chitinophagales; family BACL12; genus UBA7236. The sequence goes on along the minus strand of JAIBBA010000099.1, from coordinate 9,999 downwards.
TAAAAATTATAAAATTTTAATTCAATCACTATTGGTTCGTTCATCTGAAACTTCAAAAAACTCAGATATTTTGAATTTTTGTCATATTAAATTCCCATGTTATGAATATCAAAGCTAATTGCTACACTCTCCTGATAGCCTTACTTACGAGAATTCCTGCATTTGGTCAACTCGAAGCAGTAGACACAATAAGCTACCCGGTTGATTCTGAGCATTCGACCTATGTCTTTCAAAATCTAGGGAATGACGGATACATTCTGATGTACAAAAGCAACAGCGATAGGGTAGAATTATCGAAGTATGATACTCTGAATAACGAAACAAATCACAATTCCTTTGAGGTTGTCGCACATCTAAGATATGCTGTATATCCAGATAAATCCTATAGTGATTACTTTGATATCTCTGAAAACAACGAGGTTGTCAATCATAGAATTGACTTCAAGACACTAGATGTTGTGACAACAAAGTGTTCTGTTGACATAAAACTCAAATACAAATACCAGGTTTCCAATAACGACTGTATACTCCTTGTATTTGAAAATTATTTCAAGCAGGAAATATATAAAGTAGATATCAAAACAGGTCAGGTCAATAGAATAATATCTGATTTGCCGGAAAAAAAGAAAAAGTCATTTGCCTATCAACAAATTACAGTTGTACCATCGACCGGTGAATTCTTTTTATTTACCAACAAACAAAAATTCTTCAAGACATACAACCTCTCCGCACACCTTAATAATGAAGGTGAGCAAATAGGAGCTTACGTGTTGAACCCCAAACCGTCGAAATTTTATCAAAATTACACAGTGGTCGCAACGCCTGATAATGAATACCAAATTTGGTGTGAAATGAAGTATATTAAAAAATTATCCGATTATGGTAATCCCAAAATTTCGGGCTTATGTCAAATTGTAATTGATGACGAATCAGTTGTAAGCCGGAAATCAATTCCATTTCGCTCCTTCAAGAACTTTTATGCATTTCAAAAGGATAATAAATCGAAAAACATAGATAAAAACTCCCTTAAATATCGCATGGGCCACCCTACCAAGGTAAATATGCATACAATTCAAATAAAACTTGTTGATGATGCTGTATACTACGCCGGAGAAGTATACTGGCCGGTATATAAAACAGTTGTTGAGCAAACCGTGGGTTCAACAGCCAAACCTACCAAAAAAATGGTATTAGATTATGTTATTTACTCTCATGCAGTTATCGCAAAATTTGACCTAGAAGGTAATATGATCTGGAATAATTCAGTAGAATTGGACGTAGATGATACTGAAGCCGTTTTGCAAATCAATAAGTATCAAATAAATAAAAATGGAGTGGGAGTCCTTCTGATCAATGAAGGAGCGATCACATTGACAAAATTTGACGCTGACGGTAGAATTGTCTCCAAATACAACACCCCATGTAGCGCACCTATTTGCGTTGACGAAGAAAAAAGGAAATTTAATTTCTTTAGTCTCCAATATTGGTACAATGATTACATGGTGTACCCTGAGTATACGATCGATGATGACCCCTCTACAGAGCGAACCGAAGGCTACTTAAATTTGTACAAATACGAATTGATACAGGATTAAGTCCGCAGACAGGCATCAATCAAGTTCCCATAAAACAAGAAAGGTCGCGCCCTATCGGGGTTCGAAACCATCTACTTAAAATTCATGATGTATCATCGAATGATCAATTAAATCTATAAGCACGAAGAATCAATTGATCTTAAGATAAGCCGCAATTGGTAAATTTACAATCTATCACTTCAAATACTTCAACTTAACAACCTCCCGCTCAGTAAGATGCCTCCACCTTCCTCGCGGCAGATCGCGCTTAGTGAGACCGGCATAAAGCGTGCGATCGAGTCGAACAACTTCATAACCCAAGTGCTCGAATATTCGTCGCACGATTCTATTTTTCCCGATGTGGATTGAAATACCGATTACATTTTTCTTAGCCACATGAGCGTAGTCAATACCATCAACATAAGCAACACCGTCTTCCAACTCGACACCATCTGCTATTTTTTGCATATCCGTTTGTGACAACTGCTTATCTAATTCAACTTCATAAAGTTTTTGCGCACCATATTTCGGATGCATTAACTTTTGTGCAAGTTCACCGTCGTTGGTGAGTAACAATAACCCTGTTGTATTTCTATCGAGTCGACCAACCGGATATATGCGTTCAGTAGTGGCTTTCGCAACAAGCTCCATCACTGTGTGTCTGCCGCGATCATCATCCACCGTTGTAATGTAATCTTTTGGCTTATTCAGGAGCACATAAACATAATTTACAGGCTTTACCGCTTTTCCTTTGTAAGTAACCTTATCATCAGGTTTCAATCGATAACCCATTTCAGTAACTATAACACCATTTACTTTCACTAATCCTTCTGCAATTATTTCATCACATTTCCTTCGCGCAGCAACACCGGCATTTGCAAGAAATTTATTTAAACGGACAGTATTATCGTTGCGGGCAGGAGTTCCTGTATTTGATTTAATTACAGGTGTAGTCTCTATTTTCTTTTTGGGATTGCGCTTTAAACTTTTTTCAAAAGTTTGTTCATCACTTTTTTTGAATGTGCGCTCATCGCCTATTTCTCGCGTTTCGTCTTTTCCTACTGTGCGTTGCTTGGCATAATGTATTGCACGTTGCAAACGTTCAGTCTTACGATTCGGATTGCGCTTAGTATTATCACTCTGTTTCGCGCGGGTCTTTTTTGCAGCATCAGGACCCATTACCTGATCCAGGAATGATTTTTTCCCTCCGCGTTTTGTTTCACGGGAGTCAAATGTATCTCTGAAAGATTTTGATTCACGCTCTCTGCGTGGACGTTCTTCGCGTTGGTCGTCAGAAAATTTACGAGGCCCTGTCTTCTTCTCCCATGGTTTCTCCTGAGGCGTCCTCTTTTCCCATGGTTTCTCCTGAATTTTCTTCTTCTCCCATGGTTGTTTCTCCTGAGATTTCATCTCCTCCCATGGTTTCCTGCTCGTTTTCTTCGGAGATAAGCGGCTCATCCCCTGCTCCGGCTTCTGCTTCTGCGGCGACCTCTTGTTGGTCATCCGATTGTTGGTTCTCTTCATTGTTATCGGTTTGGGCGTCATCACGACGCTCGTTGTTTAATTGAACCTTGTTGTACACCTCCTCATCGGTCATGCCTTCCATGATATCCGACGGATCGCCGATGCTCACTTCCTTCTGTTCGAACTCTTTCAATTTCGGCAATTCCTCGAGGGTATTGATACCGAAATAATCCATGAAATACTGCGTAGTGCCGTATAGCAATGGTCTTCCAGCAGTTTCTGCCCTGCCCGAGATGCGGATGAGGTCGCGCTCCATCAGCTTCTGGATGGTATGATCGCAGTTCACACCGCGAATCTGCTCTATGTCGACCTTGGTTACAGGCTGACTATAAGCTATGATAGACAGGCATTCCAGCGCTGCTACAGACAATTTCCGCTTAGAGCGGTGCTGTAAAAGGACAGTGATGGGTTTGTGATAATATGGTTTCGACAGGAACTGAAAGCCCCCGCCGGTTTTCACTACTTCGAACACAAAATCGTCGCTCTCGTACTTACCGATCAGGCCTTCAACATGCTCCTGGATAGCCTCCAGGCTCACCTCTTCGCCGGAATAGGTAAATAAAACGGTTTGCAACTCTGCTGCTGAGATAGGTTGCTCGCTGCTGAATATCAGTGCCTCTATGAGTTTCTGCAAGTCGTTCATCGGGTTGCAAATGTAGTAAATTGGGAGGGTACGACCGCAGAATTTGGAAGGATTTTTGCTGTAATCTCATCCTATTACCTCACAAGTGATACCTTTGAATCTATGCAGCGCATTATTACCTTCTTCGCAGCCCTTATAATAAGCTTTACCGCTCTCAATGCCCAGGGAATCGACTTTCAGCCCATGAGCCTTGAAGACGCCCTCATCTCCTCTGCAAAATCGCAGAAACCCGTTTTCTTTATGGCGTACCAAAGCACCTGTGGCCACTGCGAAAAGATGATGAAAGAGGTGTTTCCCGATACCGCTGTCAGCAACTTCTACAATGCCAATTTTATTTGCCTCAAAGTGGATATGCTCGATCAAAATGAAGCAAAAAAATATATCCGAAGATTTTATATCAGCTCCTTCCCCACTTTTGTTATTCTGAATGCTCAGGGTGAAGTATTGTCGCAGTATGTCGGCGAATTTAAAGCACAGGAATTCCTTAATCAGGGACAAATAGCTTTAAAACCCGAGCAACAACTTCCACCATTGCGTGCAGCATTTGAAGCTAATCCTGCTGATTCAATAGCCTGTTACAAATATCTGCTCGCATTATCCCGCGGACGATTGTCGACACAACCCATCGCAAACACATATTTCAGAGCGAATGGCAATACACTTGCATTTACTACCAATAATTGGAAAATCATCAGCATGAGCGTGAGCGATATAGAATCGCCGATATTTAAATATACACTTGCCAATCGCGATAGTTTCGCACTTGCTTCAAGTGTAAAAAAGGTCGACAGAAAATTATATCTCGCAGCAGCATATAACATGCAAACAGATATTAGTCTTGGCGACACTTCTGCCTATTTTCATCATCGCGATATCGCTAAAACATTTGCATTGCACACAATTGATTCACTGATTTTTGTGAATGATATTAATACTTACGAGAAATATAAATTGTGGGACAGATATGTAAGCACCGCCCGTACAGGAGCAGAAAATTTTGTTTGGGATGATGCCAATATGCTCAGGCGCATTGCAGATAACATGTTGCAATATGGCAATGAAAAATCCGCGTACATTAAAGGAGCAAATTTTGCTGTGCGCAGCGCGGAATTAAAACCTGATTATTTCTCCAATCTTTCAGCAGCTAAACTATTCCAAAAAGCCGGCTACTCTGAACAGGCAAAAAAATATGCGCAGGCTGCAGTTGACGAAGGAAACAAAAAGAATATGAATGTTTCTGAAGCGACGATGATACTGAGCCAAAATTAATTAGCAAATTAGCTGATTAGCAAATTAGCCGATTAGCAAATTAGCCGATTAGCCAATTAGCCAATTAGCCAATTAGCCGATTAGCAAATTAGCCGATTAGCCGATGTGGTGTGCTTGCCTCGATGTGGTGATATTGGGTGAATGCTTCGGGAGTTTGAGTGTGTGGGATGGGGTTTTTAGTCCGCCCTGACCCCGGCCCTCTCCCAGAGGGAGAGAGGGTAGTATTTGCTAATAAAATAATTATAGTTCAATGTTGAGTGACTAGCTATAATCTTTAAAAAAATAACCTCCCTCTCCCTTTGGGAGAGGGTCGGGGTGAGGACATAGACAAATCCGCATGCACCAAGATAACCTCACCACCCGCCTAACGGCGAGGCAAGCTCACCACTCACCACCCGCCTACCGGCGAGGCAGGCTCACCAAAAAAAAGACCCATCAAAACGATGAGTCTTCAAAAAAAATATATCTTCAATGAAATCAACTTCCCTGCAAAGCAGCAGCACCGGACACGATCTCGGTGAGCTCGGTGGTGATGGCAGCCTGACGAGCGCGGTTGTAGCTGATCTTGAGTTCTTTTAATAACTCATTCGCATTATCACTCGCTTTGTCCATAGCCGTCATACGTGCACCGTGTTCTGATGCATTGCTGTCGAGCACATAACGGAAGAAGGTAGTATTTAATATTCTAGGCACTAATTCAAGAATCATTTGCTCCTTGTCAGGATCATAGATATAATCGGTGCGCGATTTTTTCTCGCCTGCTACAGGTGCGGATTTTTGAATAGGGAGAAACTGTTCTGTCTCCAATATCTGCGTTGCTGCATTTTTGAATTTATTGTAAGCAACAATCACTTCGTCATATTCACCCTTCAAAAATCCTTGCTTAATATAATCGGTTGCAGCAGCTACTTGTTCGAACGATAATTGATGAAACAGATTGATATATTCAGTATGCAATTGATAAGGCATACGCTTCATCTGATCATGTGCTTTTTTACCGATGAACATCACATGAATATTGCTATTCGACAAATGCGCATAGCGTTCTTCAATAGTGCGCTTTAATGCCTTCACTACGTTTGAATTAAAGGCACCGCACAATCCCTTGTCGGAAGTAATAGCTACCAACAACACATTTTTCACTTCGCGTTTTTGTGCGAGATCGATTTTTACATCGTCGCCTGCAGCCTCCGCTATGTTACTCAGCAATTCACCCATTTTCAGAGCGTAAGGGCGCATCTGTAAAATGGCATCCTGTGCGCGACGCAATTTCGCCGCAGATACCATCTTCATCGCCTTGGTGATTTGCTGTGTGCTCATCACCGAGGAAATGCGCGTGCGTACTTCTTTTAATTTACCGGACATGTATGTTTAATTACGCAACTTTATACTGTTTACTCATATCGATACCAACTTTCTCGAGCACCGAAGTGATCTCGTCGTTGAACTGACCTGCCTTCAAAAGATCGAGGGTTGATTTATGATGTGTTTCCAAATAAGTGAGATATGCATCTTCAAATGCTTTCACTTGTTCAACAGGAATATCACCAAGCAAACCTTTTGTTCCCAGATAAATAATAGCAATTTGTTTCTCAACGGTAAGTGGTGAATATTGTTTTTGCTTCAACACTTCCACGTTGCGTTTACCTTTATTCAACACGGCCATTGTTGCAGCATCGAGGTCGGAACCGAATTTAGCAAACGCTTCCAATTCGCGATACTGTGCCTGATCGAGTTTCAGGGTACCCGCTACTTTTTTCATCGATTTGATCTGTGCGTTACCACCCACGCGGCTTACAGAGATACCCACGTTGATCGCAGGACGAACACCTGAGTTGAACAGGTTATTTTCCAAGAATATCTGACCATCAGTAATCGAGATTACGTTGGTAGGAATATACGCAGAAACGTCACCCGCTTGTGTTTCGATGATAGGCAATGCAGTAAGTGAACCACCACCTTTTACGATAGGCTTCAATGATTCAGGAAGATCGTTCATCTGTGCAGCAATGCTATCGTTGTTGATGATCTTCGCAGCACGCTCTAATAAACGTGAGTGCAAGTAGAATACATCTCCCGGATAAGCTTCACGTCCCGGTGGGCGACGAAGCAACAGTGACACCTCGCGATAAGAAACCGCTTGTTTAGAAAGATCATCGTAAATGATCAATGCCGGACGTCCTGAATCGCGGAAGAATTCGCCGATAGCAGCACCTGCAAATGGTGCGTAGAACTGCAATGGAGCCGGATCAGATGCAGAAGCTGCAACAATGATCGTGTAATCCATCGCACCGTGATCGGTCAATGTTTTTGCAACCTGCGCAACGGTAGAGTTTTTCTGTCCGCAAGCTACATATATACAATATACCGGTTTACCGGCTTCATAAAATTCGCGTTGATTAATGATGGTATCGATAGCGATAGCCGTTTTACCTGTCTGACGGTCGCCGATGATCAACTCGCGCTGACCACGACCGATTGGAATCATCGCGTCGATCGCTTTGATACCTGTTTGCAGTGGTTCGTTAACCGGCTGACGATAAATTACCCCAGGAGCTTTGCGCTCGAGTGGCATTTCATACATGGTGCCTTGCAGTGGTCCTTTGCCATCGATAGGCTCGCCGAGTGTATTTACCACGCGACCGACCATACTTTCGCCAACTTTGATAGATGCGATACGGCCCGTACGACGAACGGTATCACCTTCTTTGATCGCATCGGATGCACCCATCAATACCACCCCTACGTTGTCTTCTTCGAGGTTAAGTACGATGGCACGGATGCCGTTTTCGAACATCACGAGCTCGCCCGATTTGGCGTTGTTCAATCCATAAATGCGGGCAATACCATCGCCCACCTGCAATACGGTTCCCACTTCTTCCAACTCTGAGCTGGTTTTGAAGTTGCTTAATTGCTGGCGAAGTATCGCGCTTATTTCATCAGGTTTTACGTCTACCATCTGACTGAATTATATATTGTGAATGAATACTTTTAATTAATTAAAACTTACGGATATAATCGTTGTTATCAAATTCATCTTTCAACAGCGTTAATCCGCGTGCTATTGAATTATCTATCAATTTATTATCCCAACGCAATACGTAACCACCTATTAATGCAGGATCTACTTCTTGCGTTAATTCTACCTTCATCAAACCAGCCTCTGTTTTCAAACGATTGATGATAGTGTTGTGTAACTCTTCAGAAATTGGCTGCGCAGTGATCACTGTAACGGGTGTGATATGGTGCAGCGTATTATATTGCTCTATAAAAGCCTGAATGATCTCCGGTAAATATGATTCGCGGTTTTTACGCATCAAAATACCAATGAAGCTTTCTGTGATTTCATTCACCTTATTGTGAAAGACACCCAGTACCACTTCCATCTTTTTATCGCCATGCACGATTGGGCTTTTCAGCATCAGATAAAATTCTCTGTTGCTGTCGATAGCCGATTGTATCAGTCGCATATCCGACAATACCAATTCCAGCTTGCCTTGTTCTTTAGCAAGATCGAGAACTGATTTGGCGTAACGCGCTGCTAATTTGGTTGCTGACATCTGTTATAATTTACCCGTCGATTAATTTGAAACGGATGATCACAATTTTATTTCATCTACCAGTTGCTTCACATATTGCTCCTGATCGTTTTTATTCGACAACTCGCGGCGCAATACTTTTTCGCTCACTTCCAACACCATATTACCTACGCTGTTTTTGATTTCTATCATAGCAGCCATTTTCTGGTTGTTGATGGCACCCTTCGCTTCTTCAACAATACGATTGTATTCGGCATTTGCTTTTTCACGTGCTTCGTTGATGAGCAGGTCGCGTGCTTCTTTTGCTTCGCGCAACATTCTGCTGCGTTCTTCACGTGCTTCGTTCAGAATTTTTTCATTATCCGACTTCATGCTTGCCATTTCTTCGCGCGCTTTTTGTGCTTGAGCAAGTGCTTCTGAAATGCTTTCTTCACGTTTTTTCAAAGCGCCTTTGATAGGACCAAAAGCATATTTGTTCAGTATCCACACCAAAATGAGGAACACCAATACCGTCCAGATAAATAACCCCGGGTCCGGAGTAATAATGTCGAATGAACCGAGCAATACCATGTTTATTCTTTTTATTGTTTACGGCAATACCGTCTTAATGTCAATGAATGAAGATCAGCAGCAACCAACCGTTGCCACTGATCTTGTACTTTTTACCCTTGCAGAAGGGCAACAACCACTGCGAAGAGGGCAACACCTTCCACGAGAGCGGCTGCAATGATCATGTTGGTTCTGATCTCGCCGAGAACTTCGGGTTGACGAGCCATTGATTCGAGCGCGCTACCACCGATACGGCCTACACCGATACCTGCACCGATAGCTGCTAAACCTGCACCGATAGCTGCGATACCTTTAACGCCGCCTTCAGCTGCCTGCATGATAGTTAATAAATCCATGTTACTGTTTTTATAATTGATGAAATAAATACGAATTAATGATGTGCTCCCTCTGCATGTGCATGATCATGATCGTGACCGTGATCTTCCTGCGCCAACGCAATAAACAACGCACTCAGCATTGTAAAAATGAATGCTTGCAGGAATGCAACAAGTAATTCGAGGAAACTCATGAACAAGGTAAACGGCACCGCAACTGCTGCACCTCCGATTCCACCGCCAAGGTTTGCACCGGCCTGACCGAAAATAAAGATCAGCCCCACCAAACTTAAAATGATAATGTGACCTGCAGTGATGTTTGCAAATAAACGAATCATCAAAGCTACAGGCTTAATAAAAATACCCGCTATCTCAATCGGCACCAAAATAAATTTAATCGCCAGCGGAACACCCGGAGGGTTAAATGTATGCGACCAGTAATTTTTATTCGCATGCAAATTGGTGAGCAGGAAAGTCATCGCTGCAAGAGCCGACGTAACCGCAATATTTCCCGTCAGGTTAGGGTTGGCAATCAGCGGAATCAATCCCATCATGTTTCCAAACCA
>JAIBBA010000222.1 GCA_019694895.1 Chitinophagales bacterium | reverse complement strand
TACACGATATTTCTGAACTTGAACAGTTTACCATCTTTAATCGATGGGGACAAGTGGTGTATACTTCTGATATCATTAATGACGCTTGGGATGGCATGATAGACGGTAAGGAAGCTGAAATGGGCACTTACGTTTATTTGGTCGTAGCTAAAGATACAAACGGCGATATGATCACCCGTCAGGGAAATATTACGCTGGTTAGATAAAATTTGGTCGCATAAACGACCCCGAATAAGTAGCTTTGCAATCGGAAGACAACCGATGAAAAAGCTACTTATTTTTTTTGCGGTAGCGGCAACAATTGCTAGCTGTACTACTGCCTCCTCATCCGATCAGGATACTGCTACTGCTGAGCCGACAGCATCACCCGGTATGCTCGTGTATACCAAGCATTGTAAGCTTTGTCATGGCGCTAAAGGAGATCTCGGCCTCAGCGGCGCTGCTAACCTGAGCATCACCTTGTTATCGCATGATGAAATTACACATGTGGTAACTGAAGGAAGAAAAGGTATGCCTTCCTGGAAAGCGCAACTTTCTCCGCAGGAAATTCAGGAAGTGACAGATTATGTACTCACACTGAAAAAATAATGTCCCCCGAGAGAAAAACATATACTGCAATTGGTGTAATGTCGGGCAGTTCGCTCGATGGGGTAGATATTGCGCTTTGTGAAATTAAACTGGAAGCTCAATCTTCATTTGAAATCATTGCGGCTGAAACGTATAAATACGCCAATCAGGAAATCAGCTATATTAAGTCATTGCTTCCTGTCATTACCGATGATCATCATGCGGCTCATACTTTTTTTGCAGAAATATTTGCACGACATATTACGCAGTTTTTGAAACTATTTCCCGATCGCCAAATTGATTTTATTGCCTTACACGGTCACACCTTATTGCATTTTCCTGCGCAGGGTGTGAGTCTTCAACTCGGTGATCCGCAATTGATGGCAAATATTTTGGGAATTCCTGTTATTGCACATTTCAGACAAGCAGATATTGATGCAGGCGGACAAGGAGCACCATTAGTACCTATGTGCGATGTTATTTTCTTTAAGCAATATGATGCTTGTCTTAATTTAGGAGGTATTGCCAATATTTCTTTTGAATCGGCTAGCGGTCGCATTGGTTTTGATGTCTGTGCCTGTAATCAGTTGTTAAATTATTGTGCTGCGATGGCAGGTCTCGATTACGATCCAGAAGGTGAGCTCGCAGCAGCAGGAATGATTGATCAGGATTTACTCGATCAATTAAATGCTGTACCATATCTTGATATGCCCTGGCCAAAATCTTTAGATAATCATTTTGTTCATCGCGCATTTATCGATACCATTGCCAAAAGCACTATTCCTTTAAATGATAAATTAGCTACCGCTGTAGAACATATTGCTATCGCTATTGCTGCTGTTATTATTGCGCAACCGGAGCGACGTCCTTTGCATCAATATCAATTATTGGTTACCGGAGGCGGCGCTTATAATACATTTCTGATAGAACGCATTGCGGCTAATGCAGGAATAAAAATCACACTGCCGGGCGATAAAATTATTCAGTATAAAGAAGCACTTGCAATGGCACTTATGGGTGCTTTACGCATACAATCGAAACCAAATTTTCTTCAATCAGTAACAGGTGCTAAAACAGCCGTATCGGGCGGTGTAATCGCATATCCTGAAAAAATAATCGCACCTTTACCATCATGATAGTTGTTACCGGGGCCAATGGACTTGTGGGTTCTTATCTCTGCAGATGGTTGCTGCAGCAAGGTAAACAAGTGCGTGGCATGCGCAGAGCCGATAGCAATATGCGATTGGTTGAAGATATAGCTTCTCAAATAGAATGGGTGATTGGTGATGTTACTGATGTGGTTGCCATTGAAAATGCGATGTCCGGAGTGGATCAGGTCTATCATTGCGCAGCAGTCATTTCATACAGAAAAAAGAGTGCCGCACAAATGATGCGCATCAATGGCGAAGGCACTGCTAATATGGTAAATATTGCGCTCGATTTGGGTATCAAAAAATTTGTGCATATCAGCTCAATTGCTGCGCTCGGAAGAACAGGAAAAGATGGTGAAATAATTACTGAAGAAGCGCCGTGGGATATGAAATATATTACCACCGATTATGCTATCAGCAAATTTACTGCCGAACGCGAAGTATGGCGCGCTATGGCTGAAGGTCTAAAGGCAGTTATAATTAATCCAAGCATAATCCTTGGCGCAGGCGATTGGGAAAATGGATCGAGTAAATTATTCTCAACTATTTATAAGGGATTTAAATTTTATACCACCGGAATCACCGGATATGTAGATGTGCGTGATGTGGTACGCATAGCACAAGTGGCCATGGACAGTGACATCACTGAACAACGATTTATTGTTAATGGCGATAATTGGACGAATAAAGATGTGCTACAACACATGGCAAGGTCATTGCATGTAAAGGAGCCTTCCGTGCACGCTGGAAAAACATTATCCGAAATTGCATGGCGTATGGAATGGTTAAAAGGACTATTCAGCGGGAAAGAACCTGCTGTTACAAAGCAAACGGCAAGAATTGCAAATGCAACTACTTACTTTAACAGCAATAAAATGAAAGACACTTTTCATTATTCCTGTGTACCCTTAGAAAAAACAATTGCTGATACCGCAGCGGCATTTCTGGCTGAAAAAACTGACGGTAAATTTCATCCTCTGGAATTTTAATATGCAAAACATACATCATATTTTATTTGATCTGGATAATACTTTGTGGGATTTTTCGGGAAACTCTAAACGCATACTCGCACAAATACATAATGATCTTTCGCTTGATCAATATGGCATTCCCGATTTCCATCGCTTTCATGAGCAATATGCTTTTCGAAATGAATATTTGTGGCATCAATACGCACTGGGAAATGTGACACGCGATGAAGTGCGACTAAACAGATTCTACATCACCTTCAACGATTTCGGTCTCGATAATTATGTGCTGGCAAATAAAGCTGCCGATTTTTACATTCATCATACCCGAAAACAAACGGACCTTTTGCCCTATACAAGAGAATTGCTTGATCATCTACACGGTAAATATGGCTTGCATATTATTACAAACGGTTTCGATGAAGTACAATTTTTTAAACTGGAAAACACCGGAATCAGACATTACTTTCAAACGGTTACAACTGCTGAAAATGCACAAAGCTTAAAGCCGAATAAGAAAATATTTGATCACGCTTTAAGTCTTATTCCCGCTAAAGCATCGGAATGTTTATATATTGGCGACAGCCCCGATGTCGATGGCAAAGGTTCAATAGATGCTGGGATGTCTTTTATTTGGTTTA
>JAIBBA010000018.1 GCA_019694895.1 Chitinophagales bacterium | reverse complement strand
AGATTAATTAAATAACTTGTGCAATAAGATGATTCATCATTAGATGATTCTCCTTGGATATTGTGTTTATTCCCTAAAAAAGGAAAAATATTATTTCTATTTTAAAATTATTTCTTTGTATCTTTTCGAAATGATAACATCTCAGGCAGTTATTGTAGTATGTATACTATTGTTATTGGCGTATATAATTGATATCAGTGCAAAGCATACAAAAATTCCTTCTGTTATTTTATTGCTGGCATTAGGTTTTGGTGTTGGCAGGTTAACTCAGTGGCTGTATATCCCCGTTGCTGATCTTGAACCCATACTGCCGGTTTTGGGAACCATCGGATTGATACTTATTGTTTTGGAAGGTGCGCTTGATTTAGAACTGAATAATTCGAAATTCCCCGCCATCAGGTTAGCGCTTGTTAATGCATTATTACCCATTTTATTGCTAGCCGCTATTATTACTACAATGTTCATGTTTTTTTGGCAACTCCCATTGAGGGTTGCACTTGTAAACGCTATTCCATTTTGTGTGATAAGCAGTGCTATAGCTATTCCCAGCGTGCGCGGACTTTCGGTTTTTCAACGTGAATTTGTGATTTTTGAAACGAGCTTATCAGATATTATCGGTGTATTGTTTTTTAATTTTATTTTGTATAATGAAGTGATCGATGGGCATGCATTCGGGCACTTTGGACTGCAGATGCTGTTGATCATTGTGATCTCATTTTTGGCAGTTTTGTGTTTGTCGTTTTTAATGGCCAAACTATCACATCATGTTACCTATACGCCTATTTTGATTCTGATAATTTTAATCTATTATGTTTCAAAAATTTATCACCTTCCGGGATTGATTTTTATTCTTGTGTTTGGCCTTTTTCTTGGCAATCTCGATGAAATTAAAAAGTTCCGTTGGGTCGAAAAATTTAATCCTGCAAAACTGGATGCCGAAGTGCATAAATTTAAGTCCATTACATTAGAAGCTACCTTTATTGTGCGCGTGTTATTTTTCATGGTATTCGGATTTCTGTTGAAACCTGAAGAAATAATTAACCTGCAAACCTTGCCATTCGCCGCGGGAATAGTGGGATTAATACTCCTGATTAGATATGTCAGCTTGAGGATTTCCCGTTTACCGATTCAGCCTCTTTTATTTATTGCACCAAGAGGGCTGATTACCATACTATTGTTTATTTCGATCACCGGAAAACTAACATCGTCGCATGTTACGTCGGCTATGATTGTACAAACAGTGCTGTTGTCAGTGATTATCATGATGTTAGGACTGATGTTTTACGAGCCTGTTGAACAAAATGTAGGCACGGTAACGAATAAAGAGGCCCGCCCCAACGCTCATGAAGCTCATGAATAGCAACCTAGAGATACTGATCGTTTTTGGCTTGCATACAGTTGTATTTCTCGTTATTTACCATAGGATGGCTCCAAAAGTCAATATTTGTTGGCCGGGGGAAATTGTATTTGGTAGCAAACTTTCAATTCGCTAATTTTGACATAGCTTATGGTAACCGGGAAACATCTTAGACTGCCGATTTTCTTGGTCTTGGCATTTTTTGCCTACAGCTACGTGTGTTCCGGATATTGCCAGATAACAGCCGCAATCAGTCCATCACATGACGATGAAATGGCAGATTGCTGTGCTAAAGCTTCACCTGACCAACCTACGGATGAGGGCAATTGCCAAACTAAACATATTGTATTTTATAATATTACCGGCCAGTTTTTTGTTGACCATCAGGTAATCATTCATCCTGATATCAACATTCAATTGGAGGTATCTGAAATAGTACCCTTACCTCAGGCGGATATTTCACGCTTAGTAGAAATAACAAATACAGGTCCGCCGTTCAGCGGAGCTTTTACAAGAATAAAAGTAAGTAGTTTTCAAATTTGATTTTCAGATGAGTAATTCCTTTTCATAAGAAGGGGTATTTATTTTTTCATCTGTAAACTACTTATTATGCAATTCAAAAATTTTATCACCGTAATTTTCTCCTCTTTAGCTATTGTGTCATCGGCACAAATACCCAACTACTCATTTGAAGATTGGACAACTATTGATAGCTATTCCATGCCTGTACAATGGGATTGTCTGAATGCATTAACTGAAACTGCTGCAATGTTCACTTGTGAACAAGGAACACCCGGCTCACCGGGTAGCAGTTTTTTAAAACTCACCAGTAAAAATATTCCCGGAATGGGCGTTATGCCGGGCGTTGCCGTTAGCGGTGTTATTGATACAATTACTTATGCGCCCATTTCAGGATTTGCATTTACTGACAGACCTGAAAGCCTTACCGGGAAATGGCAGCATATGATTTATGGTGGAAGCCAGGGATATATTGACGTCGTTCTTACTCGTTGGGACTTAACCTCAGGCGAACGAGTTACAGTGGCTTCTGCACACAAACAATTGACCGGCATGGCTATGAGTTGGGCTTCATTTTCAATACCACTTGATTATGCTGATGATAATTTTCCTGATTCTTGTATCATCACCTTGCGTGCCAGTGGAAATTCACCGTCGCAAAATGACTTTTTATATATCGACAACCTTCAATTCGAGGGAACTGTTGTATCAACAGGGGTAATTAATCACAATTCAACACTGCAAATTTTCCCAAATCCGGCGCATGATGTGTTGTATATCTCCGATGCGTCGGATCTGGACTTTGATGACATTGTAGTTGTTGATGCCATTGGAAATATTTGCCATGTGAGCACTTCATTACAAGGTAATAATAAGATAATGCTTGATTGTTCAGGCTTAACTCCCGGAATTTATGTTGCACATATTCTATCTGAAAATATTAAATTCTTAGTAAATTAATTAATTGATTTTTTATGAAAAAGAGTCTCGCTTTTTGTATAATGTTGATGTTCGCCATGCATTTCAATGGTATTGCTCAAACAGCTTTTCAATTTACCGGAGAAGACTGCAATGGCAATGCAGTTGACCTTTACAGTGATCTGGATGCAGGTAAAGCAGCAATTCTGCTTTTTTATATGCCTGATTGCGGAGCGTGCCCGCCACCCGCTTCTGAAATACAGGAAATGGCTAATAATGTGATGAATGATTTTCCTGACATGATAAAAGGTTATGTGTTTCCCTTCCTTGACATTTATGATTGTCCTTCAGTCGTTTCATGGGTAGATGACAGCCATGTGCCATTTTTCACACCTATGGATAGTGGCGAATATCAGGTGGCTTATTATGGGGGCTTCGGCATGCCAACAGTTGTTTTGCTTGGCGGCACCGATCACAGGGTGATGTTTAGTACCTTAAGCTACCTGACAAGCGACACCACCATAATGAAAGATTCTATTTTACGATTATTTGGAGTTGAAACGGCAATTGAACCTGTACTTGATGAATTAAAAGATTTGATAGTGCGTCCAAATCCTGCCTACGCCTTGATTTCTGTCAGCGCTGCTGAAATGCCAATTGGAGAGTATGTTTTGACGCTGGTTGATATCAATGGAGCTGTAATGTTAAATCAAATGGGCGTGAGTGACGGAAAACTAAATGCTACATTGGATATTGCTGAAATTTCCTCCGGTTTGTATATGCTAAATATTACAGGAGCAAATATGCATGTCAGTAAATCGATTATGATCAGTCATTAAACGGAATAGCATGAAAATTAAATTGATTTGTGTCTGCAGTTTAGTGATGATTAAATTATCAGCGCTAACAGGGCAAAATGCATTGCAAATTCCACCTGCATTATATGGTCCGGTGTACGATCTCAATGTGCAAAACGGTGTAGTTGAGTTTATTCCTGGCATTACCACACCCACTTATGGCATTAATGGTAATATATTAGGTCCAACGTTATTTGCAGATAAAGGCGATGTGGTAACATTAAATGTGACAAATTCGCTCACCGGAACCGGAAATTCAACTACAATGCACTGGCATGGTTTTCATTTGCCGGCATCAGCCGATGGTGGACCACATCAGGTCATTGATCAGGGAGATACCTGGAGCCCGTCATTTACGGTAATGAATGATGCTTCAACATTGTGGTATCACCCTCATGGTGATGGTAAAACTGATTTGCAGGTGGCACGGGGATTGGCGGGATTTTTTATTATTAAGGATGAAGTCGAGAATGCATTGACGCTACCACGAACCTATGGTGTTGACGACATTCCGCTTGCAATACAAACGAAAGCATTTGATGTATTACACCAAATAGCCATTGCAACAGAAATGGATACGCTGCCAATGGTAAATGCAACTGTTGACGCCGTGGCAGACCTCCCTGCTCAGGTAGTGCGATTGCGATTATTGAATGGATCCAGCATGCGCACCTTTCATATTGGGTTTGACAATAACCAGTTATTTTATGTAATTGCCGGCGATGGTGGATTATTATCGGAACCTGTGGCTCTAAATAGATTAATTCTTGCTCCCGGCGAGCGCTATGAAATATTGGTTGACCTCAGTGGAATGGAATCTGAAGTTTTGACAATGATGTCGTTTGGTTCTACGCTTCCATCAGGCATGTACGGCGCTGCAAACCCCTCCGGTATGGGTATGGGAACTATTACCGGTTATGATGCGAATCCGTTGAATGGTTCAGATTTTTCACTACTTAAAATTCAGGTCATTGATCAAACTGCAGATCCGGTCACTGAAATTCCATCGTCATTGACTCCGCCGATTACAACGCCTGCTTATACGGCAACCCGAGTTTTTAATTTAGAACCTGAATCAATGGGGATGGATAACATGGTGATGGGGCCTTTTGTAATAAATGGAGCATCATTTAATATGGATATTGTAAATGAAATAGTTCCTATCAATACTATTGAAAAATGGCGCATTAATAATAATACCGGAATAGCACATCCCTTTCATATTCATGAAGGTCAGTTTATTATTGATAATATTAATGGCGCTGAGCCAGACCCTGTTGACCGGGGTATGCAGGATGTTGTTTATATACCCGCCGGACAATATGCTGAAGTAATTAAAACCTTCAGCGATTTTGCCGATGATCAAGTGCCATATATGTATCACTGTCACATGTTGCACCATGAGGACGACGGAATGATGGGAAGTTTTACGGTTGTAGCACAGGATGAAGTCATTAATGACCATATCGTGCCACCATTGATTTATCCTAATCCAGTTGCATCAAACTCAACGTTTTCAATAGTTACAGAAGGTGAATTTGAAAGGATGGAAATTTATAATTCTATGGGTGAAATTGTCTATTTAGATGATTTTCATCAGCAGGCTGTTAATGCCTATACTATCGATGGTCTGCCTTCGGGAGTGTTCATCATTAAATTGATTAATGGTAAAAATGATAATGCCACTACTTTTATAGTGCAATGATATAATAAATTAGATTATTATAAACGACGCCATAATGAAAATATATATTCGGAATATGGTTTGTGCCAGATGTAAAATGGTGGTTTCCGGAGTATTGACTGAGTTGGGGTATAAACCTGTTGTTGTTGAATTGGGGGAGGTGGAGATATCGGGTGATGTTGATTCGGAAGGAAAGGATAAAATAAACAATCGATTGAAGCAGTTCGGATTTGAATTGATAGATGACAAACGCTCAAAAATAATCGATAGAGTAAAAACTTTGGTGGTAGATATAGTGCATAATAAAGATGGAGACTTAACTACTAACTTGTCAGATTTGCTGAGTAATGAACTTCATCATGAATATAATTATATCAGTAATTTATTTTCATCAGTTGAAGGAACTACCATTGAAAAGTATTTTATTGCACAAAAGATTGAACGGGTAAAAGAATTGATTATTTATGATGAGCTTTCATTAAGCGAGATATCCTTCCGAATGCATTACTCATCTGTTGCACATTTAAGTAGTCAATTCAAGAAAGTTACTGGACTTACACCAAGTGAGTTTAAAGCTATAAACGGGCCCAGAAGAACAAATATCGATGAAGTGTAAATGATGTAATTCATTATAGAAATAGTGTAACACTTGGACCCGGAATTCGCCTCAGCTTTGTATCCTAAATCGATACAACTATGGCAAACGAAATTGAAGAGCCGATCATTTTGCCTATTGAAGGCATGGAAAGTGAACATTGTGCACTGCTGATTGATCGCGAACTTGTCAAATTACCCGGCATTGATCAGGTTCAGATTGAACTTAACAATAAAAGGGCGCTGATCAAAACAACAAATGCACCGGATGTGATAAAAGCCGGCGTAGAGCGCATCCGCGGAATTGGTTATGATGTAGTAACCATAACGCAAAGTATTCCGGTATTACAAATGACATGCGCATCTTGTGCAATAAGCGTGGAATCTATTGTTAAAGCTCAGCCGGGGGTAATAAAGTCAGTTGTAAATTTTGCTGATGCTTCACTATTGGTTGAGTATATACCTACTATTATAAATCCACAGCAAATCCGGGCGGCGGTTCAATCTATAGGATATGATTTGTTGATTGTTGATGCTAATGTTGAAGATACTCTGGAACAAATACAGCAAAAGAACTACCTCCGTCTTTTTAACCGCACCGCCGGCGCAGTAGTGCTATCCATTCCTCTGATACTAATCAGCATGGTGTTTATGGATATGCCTCGGGCTAACTATTTGATGTGGTTGCTAAGCACGCCTGTAGTATTATGGTTTGGTCGTAGTTTTTTTGTGAATGCATGGAAGCAGGCTATCCACCGAAAGGCAAATATGGATACGTTGGTGGCGCTCAGTACAGGTATATCGTATATTTTCAGTGTATTCAATACAGTTAATCCCGCTTTTTGGACCTCCCGCGGTCTCGATTCCCATGTTTATTTTGAAACAGCTTCAGTGATTATTGCTTTTATTTTATTAGGCAAATTGCTTGAAGAACGAGCCAAAGGAAAGACAGCATCTGCTATAAAAAAACTTATTGGTTTGCAGGAATCATCTGTTCAGGTTTTACAGAAAGATGGATCTGTCCGTAATGAACAAATTAACAATGTACAGCATGATGAAATTATCGTAATAAAGCCAGGAGCAAAAATACCCTTGGATGGCATTATTACTGCAGGAGAATCATTTGTTGATGAGCGCGCATTAACCGGTGAGCCAATACCGGTATTTAAATCTAAAGATGATAAGGTGTTTGCCGGATCATTGAATGGGTCCGCGGTATTGAAGGTGAAAGTTACGCATAAGGGTTCTGAAACCATGCTGGCACAAATAATTTCAATGGTGCGTAATGCTCAGGGAAGCAAAGCCCCCGTGCAAAAGCTTGTAGATAAAATTGCAGCCATTTTTGTTCCAATTGTTATGCTCTTAGCCCTGCTTTCAGGCTTGCTATGGTGGGTTCTTGGAGGCGAAAACGGGCTTACTCAGGGCTTGCTTGCAATGACAACAGTTTTAGTAATAGCTTGTCCATGTGCACTTGGCCTTGCAACACCTACAGCAATAATGGTTGGAGTTGGAAGAGGTGCCGCAAATGGTATTTTAATTAAAGATGCCGCGAGCCTCGAACAAGCTAGAGACATAACAGCTGTAGTTCTTGATAAAACCGGAACAATTACTCGGGGTGAACCAAAGGTCTCTGAAATCATTTGGTTTGATGACAATCCTATTTACAAACAATTACTATTTACAATTGAAAAATATTCTTCACATCCGCTTGCCAATGCAATTGTTCAATCAATGCCCGAAAGTTCTATTCTTGCATTGGAAACAAGCACTGCAGTCGGCGGGAAGGGAATGATAGCAAAGTATCAAGAGAAAAATTGGTTTGTTGGGAATAGTAAATTAATTCAAGAGAATAAGGTCAGTATATCTGACACGCTGATGGTAAAGGCGAATGAATTAGTTAGTCAAGGTAGTTCAATAGTTTGGTTTACTGATGAAAATCAAGTGTATGCATTAATTGCTATATCAGATGAAATCAAAAGCAGTTCCAAAATGGCTATAAGTCAGTTGAAGGAAATGGGCATTGAAGTGCATATGCTTTCAGGAGACAATCAAATATCTGCGGAATCAATTGCACATGAAGTAGGTATAACCTATGTAAAGGCAGGAGTGCTTCCTGCTGAAAAAGCAACCTATATCAAAAAATTGCAGGAGGCCGGTAAAAAAGTTGCTATGGTTGGCGATGGAATAAATGATACCGCAGCACTTGCTCAGTCAGATGTTAGCATTGCCATGGGAGCCGGAAGTGATATCGCACTTGATGTCGCTAAAATTACATTGATGTCTTCTGATTTATTGAAGGTTCCCGCCGCAATTAAATTGTCGGTCAAAACAGTCAGAGCCATAAGGCAAAATCTTTTTTGGGCATTTATATATAATATTATTGGAATACCAATAGCTGCAGGGATTTTAATACCAATCACGGGATTTCAGCTAAATCCCATGTTAGCAGCTGCTGCTATGGCTTTGAGTAGCATTAGTGTTGTCGGCAATAGCCTCAGACTTAAGTGGTCGCACATCGGCATGTAAATCATGTAATTAAAATAATAAATTGTATAATAGGTGTCAGCAATTGCTGAATCAACTTTGCAAAAACAAATATTATGGAAAATCAAATTGATAAAATGGTTATCACAAACACATTTAAAACTAATATTAACTGTTCGGGTTGCGTGGCTCGTGTTAAGATTGAATTAGAAAAGCTCACCGAGTTGTCGCACTGGAGTGTTAATACGATGGTCCCCGATAAATTTCTATCTGTTACTGCTCCCGAAGCACGAATGGAAGAGGTGATTTCTGCGGTTAAAAGAGCAGGATTCAATATTGAAAAAATTAAATAATTGTCGTATGAAAAGCTTTATCCTGTTTTCTCTGATTGCGATAATACATAGCATCTCAATTGCTCAAGGCGTCAGTGCCGGACAAATACTCAATAGATATATGGTTGTTAAAGAAGCATTGTCTGAAGGGAATTACGTGCAGGCTAATCAAGCAGGAGCCTTGTTGAAAGCAGCCTTATTTGTTTATGATGATTCAAGCGAGACTGAAAAAACGGCTTTTCTTGAAAATGTGTCTGAAATGTATAAGTATGCAAGTAAAATTTCATCATCTTCCGATTTAAATGAGATAAGAAATGCTTTCGCTAAATTAACTCCTGCTGTTTGGAATTTTGTTTCTTCATCTCCTGCATTCAACTTAAATTACAATTACCTTTATTGTACCATGCAAAAGGCATATTGGATAGATTATGATAGTTCAGTCATAAACCCCTATGTAGATAAAAGTATGCAAGAATGTGGTGTAATAAGAAATTTAAACGTTTTACAATGAGAGCTTTTGTTTTCTTCCTTTTGATTATTTCAAATTGCTCCAAGGCCTTTACAGGAGTGGTTCATTATGATCTGCATATTACCGATACCACGCTTTACTTTAATGGAAAGTCTGTTCGCGCTATTGCGGTTAATGGTCAGGTTCCAATGCCTACTCTCGTTTTTACTGAAGGTGATACGGCAGAAATTTCAGTTTTCAATCATTTAACTGAAAGTACTTCCTTGCATTGGCATGGGGTATTTTTGCCAAATGCTGAAGATGGCGTGCCTTTCCTGACGCAATTGCCTATTGAACCAGGAGCAACCTATACTTATCGTTTTCCGGTCATTCAAAATGGAACACATTGGTATCACAGTCACTCAGGTCTCCAGGAACAAATAGGAATGTATGGCATGCTCATTTTCAACAAACGGTCAGACGATGCGCAAATAAGAACAGGTATTGATGACATTCAAAATCAGGAAATAATTTTAAGTGAATGGACAACTATGCATCCAAACTACATTCACCACTTATTGAGAGGTGGTTCTGACTGGTTTACAATTAAAAAACATGCTGCGCAAAGCTATGCGGAGGCAATAGGTAATCATGCACTCGGAGTAAAGTTGTCTAATGAATGGAAGCGCATGAACGCAATGGATGTGAGCGATGTTTTTTACGATGACATACTCGTGAATGGACAAACATCCTTTCAGTTATTACCTGCAGACTCTTTACTTCGATTGAGGATTGCAAATGGCTCTGCTTCGACATATTATTGGTTATCGTACGCGGGTGGAAAGGTTATGGTGATTGCTAATGACGGAAATGATGTTGAACCGGTGGAAGTAGATCGGATGCTGATTGCAGTTTCTGAAACGTATGACATCATTGTTAAAATTCCGACCGGGCATACATACGAATTTCTTGTGATGTCGGAAGATCGATCCCAATCAGCGAGTATATGGCTGGGTTCAGGCGATACAATATTTGCCTATAAATGGCCTAAGCTCAGCTATTTCGAAGGCATGAAAATGATGAATGGTATGATGCGCATGAATGGCACCATGGATGCTATGGGCATGCGAATGGGTATGCAGGTTATGGATATGAATGAAGTTATGTACCCGGAATTGAACCAACAAGAAAATGTTGCTATTGATCATATCCATGAAGTTGATGAAATGCAAAATACCCATACAATCGGTTTTCCCCAAACCTTAAACTATAGTATGCTTAAGGCCACAACCAATACTGCGATCACAGGATATGATTCAATTAAAACATTGCATTTTACACTCACCGGTAATATGCAACGATATGTATGGTCTATTAATGGCAAAGTTGTTTCAGAAGCAGATAAAATTCTTATACACAAAAATGAATTGGTCCGAATAGTGCTTACAAATAATTCTATGATGCGACATCCAATGCATTTGCATGGTCACGATTTTCGAATATTGAATGGCCAAGGAAACTATGCACCGCTTAAGAATGTACTGGATATTATGCCTATGGAAACCGATACCATTGAATTTTTGGCAAATGCTGATGGTGATTGGTATTTTCACTGCCATTTGCTGTATCATATGATGAGTGGTATGGGAAGGGTGTTTACTATCGAAGACGATACCGATACATTAAGATTTATTCAGAATGCCTATAGCAGGCGAAAATTTTATAATGAGGATAAAGCACTGCATTTCATGGCTGATGGATTTTTGGCAAATAACGGCAGTCACGGTATGGCAATGATTCAAAACACTCGGTGGCAGTTTAGTGCTGATTGGATGGTGCCTTTCAACCCTCATCCGACATATGAATCAGAAATACATCTGGGTAGATTTATTGGGAGTAATCAATGGTTTATGCCTTACATAGGGTTAATGTACAAATCTGGCAGATTCGGACATGACGAAACAATGGAGAATATTTTCGGCCAGAATATAATTGATCGGGACCCTTTGTTGCCTGCAATTGGATTTACATATCTTATTCCATTTAATTTCACTCTTCAGTCAGATATCATGTTAGACGGTTCTTTGCGCGTTCAACTGATGCGAGATGATATTCCTATTACACCTCGCTTAAAACTGTTTGTGATGGGAAATACCGATATGGAGTATGAGGTAGGCTTAAAATATGTAATAAAACCATATTTAGGACTATCTGTGAATTATGGCAATATGATGGGTGCCGGTGCCGGACTTTCCTTCACTTATTAATTTGGCTGAATTTGATGAACTTGCGATTCTAACCGGAATCTCATATTTTCGTATAAAATCTCAAACATGAAAACACTATGTTTCTTGGTTGCAATGGGAATGCTCATTTCTCTCAGCGCGCAAACTCCGTTAAATAAAGCCTCCGAATGCTTCGACCTCTATGATGCCAAACAATATCAGGCAGCATTAAAATGTGCAGACGGTAAAATCAAGAACGACTCAATGTTGGTTGAAGCCTATATCGCAAAAGGCATGGCGTTGATTGAATTAAAAAAATATCAGGAAGCATATGACGCCTATTCACTTGGCATACAGCGAACAGGTGTTAAAAACGAACTTATTAATCACAGGGGTGTATTCCTTTTGTCTCTTCAGGAATTCGATGCGGCAATTAAAGATTTGTCTATTGCGTATGAATATGCTCCTGACGACACACTTAAACGTTTCGCGCTGGTGAATAGAGCTGCTGCATATATGTCGATACGCCAGTTTGAAATGGCATACGACGATTTGCTGGCTGCCGTTAAATTAGATTCAAGCGATGTGTCGGCATACATCAACCTTGGCGTGATTGCAGATGAAATAGGTAAGGGTGAACTTACTTTGAAATATTATGAAAAAGCACTCTCGCTCGATAGCACCCAAATGATGGTATATGTAAATATCGGATTCAAATATCAGCTCGATGGACAGCACGATAAAGCAATCAAATGTTTTAATAAAGTGCTTGAAGCCGATCCAAACGATGGTGTTGCATATAATAATCGCGGATACAGCAAAATGATGACCGGCGATTTAAAAGGTGCTATGGAGGATGTCAATAAAGCTATCAAATTATATCCCGCAAATTCTTATGCCTACAGAAATAGAGCATTAATTTATCTGCGCATGGATAAACAAGACAAAGCATGTGACGACATTACTGAAGCACTCAATAAAGGTTTTACTACTATGTATGGTGATGAAATGGAAAAGCTTTATAACAAAAATTGTTTGAAATAGTGTGTATGTCATTTTTCAATTGACATATGTCAGGCTGTCGGAAGTAGTATAGGTCATTTGCGAAAACCACAGTATGTCGGTCATTTGTGTTTGTAAAAATTACCGATATGCGTAAACTTCTTGCAGCCCTCTCAGTATGCCTTATCCTCGCTTCATGCGGTGGCAGTGGTTCTAAACCAAGTGCCGATGCCGTAAAAAATCTCGAAACCGCTAAACGATTGGAAGGAAAGGCACTCCTGACAAAAAATGATTGCCTCACCTGTCATATTGAACAGGAAAAATTGGTTGGTCCTGCATACAAAGATGTGGCAGCAAAATATGCAGGTCAGGAAGGTGCGGCGAATATGTTGGTCGACAAGGTAATCAACGGAGGTTCAGGCGTTTGGGGTGATGTGGCAATGGCAGCACATCCAAATCTGAGTAGGTCTGATGCCGAGAAAATGGTCAATTATATCCTTACAGTGAAATAATTTCCAAGGCTTTTTTTACACGTCAATTTATTGACGGCTTTGTTATATCGAACGAAGTAAATTTCCATTCCAGGATGGTAATTGCTGCTAGTCGCTAATTTTCTTAATTTAGCAACAAGCAATTATGGAATACCCTTTCGAGCAACGCTACAAGAATTTTTCTATCGACGAGTTACTGGAAGTAATTCAATTTCCTGATGACTATGTGCCAGAAGCGGTTATGGCTGCAAAAGCAGAATTGTCATTAAGGCAATTAACCGATGAACAGTTAGCTGAGGCGCAATCTGTATTGGATGAAAGAAAAAGTCAAATCCGGAAAAAACAAGAATTGAAACAACGCCAAATGGAAGTTGTTTCCGATGCACTTGATAGTATAGCGCGCGAATTTATTCCGGGTCAAACAGAGCCACAGCGAGGTGATCGTCTGGTGAAAATAATCGGAATCATTTGTTCAATAATGGTGCTTGCGGCTTTGTATCAAAATCGTTACTTGATTCAAATGGTAAGCCGGGATGGTCTGATGTTGGTAGATGCGTTTGCCTCTTTGCTTCCTTTGGTGATTTGGATTATTGCTATCATATTCTTTTTCATGCGAAAAAAGGCAGGTTGGGTAATGATAGGTATTATTATTGCTGCAACAGCAGGCCTTATGATCGGACAATTGATTTTATCCCCCCTTGCACCGGAACCATTTATTCAATATACTGATTCAGGGCAATCAAATGCCACATTGCTGCTTGGAACTATATTGGTTCTTGCACTTAATTATGGATTAATACGAATGGAAGTTCGCGAGATATTCAATGTTTCTACTTCCTTGAAAAATAAGATTATAATCACTTTTTCGGCACTGGGTTTTCTGTTGGCGGGTGTCTTTATTTTAGGTTGAAAATAGCTCACTGCTATTAAAATCAATTTATAATAATTTTATTATCCAACAACCTGACTCCTGCAACAATTACTGCTGTAATAATTACAAATTTTTGTGTGTCTGCATTTGCCGGTGATAATGTTTCACCGTCCAGAATTTGAAAATAATCGACTTGGAAATCAGGTATGGAATTTAAGGCGTTAGCACAAATAGTGCTGATTTCATCAGCAGAAAATGTAGGGAATAATTCCTCCGCGTATTGAATACTCGCATATATGGCTGAAGCCCTGGTGCGCATTTCACCGGATAGTCGTTCATTACGCGACGACATTGCCAGTCCATGTGCTTCTCTTATAATCGGACATATCACCAATTCAACATCTCCGGGTCGCCAGTTGAGACTAGCCTCTTGTAGCGCGCTGTCCCAATGGTGTTTATCCCATTGATCGAGCATCCTCTTCACTACCATGCATTGTTGAAAATCTTTCTGACCCAGAAACAGGAAATCCGGGACCAGGGTTTCCACCAGCACCTTCACTACTTCGGCCACCCCGGCGAAATGTCCCGGTCGTGAGGCACCCTCTAAGCGGGTATCAATGCCACCAAGGTCGAAAAAAGGCCCTTTTCCGGGTCCTTCGGGGTAAACATCCTCTACGGCGGGAAGGTATAGATAGTCGCAACCCGCTTTTTCGAGCATTGCAGCGTCTTTCTCGGGTTGTCGAGGGTACTTGGCCAGGTCCTTAGGGTCGTTGAACTGTGTGGGGTTGACAAACACGCTGGAAACGGTAATATCGGCTCGTTTGCGACTTTCGGCTATCAGGCTCAAATGCCCGTCGTGCAAGGCTCCCATGGTAGGAACGAAGCCTATTTTGCGCCCCAGTGCCTTTTCACGCAATAGGAGAGGGGTAAGGGCTGAACGTGTGGTAATGACCTGCATGCTTGCAATGATAAGGGTTTCAGCCGAAAGTGAAGACTTGTTAAAATACCCTCACTTTAGGTTGCATAATATAATACTGAATACTATTTTGTAACTTTGCACCTCAAAAATAACCTTCTGAGGAGAACGGGGAAAGTTACGATCCCCGCAGGACTTATCAAGATCTTTGCCTATGGAAAAGAAGCGTGTGCTGATCATTACCCAGGAAATGCAGCCTTATCATAATGGTACCGATATTGGCGACATTGCCCGCGAACTCCCACAATACGTGCAGGACCAGGGAAATGAAATCAGAGTATTAATGCCCCGCTACGGAACTATTAATGAACGTCGTCATCGCCTGCATGAAGTGGTGCGATTAAGCGGAATGAATATCATCATCAACGACGACGATTACCCGCTGATCATTAAGGTAGCATCTGTTCCCGGAGCGCGTATGCAGGTGTATTTTCTCGATAACGACGACCTGTTTAAACGCAAACATGTGTTCCACGACGATAACAACAAGTTTTTCGAAGACAACGCCGAACGCATGGTGTTCTTTTGTAAGGCAGCACTCGAAACTGTGAAAAAATTCCAATGGGCTCCGGATATCATCCATTGCCACGGTTGGATGACCAGCCTCGTGCCGCTGTATATCAAAACTACCTACAAAAACGAACCTGTATTCCAGAACGCAAAAGTGGTTTACTCGATGTATAAAGGTGCTTTTGATGAAAAACTGGCAAAGGATAAATTCCTTGAAAAAGCGCCTATCAGCACCCATATCGAAGCAGATCACCTCAATGAGTACAAAGAATACAACCATATCGGACTCAGTAAAGGTGGTGCCAAATATGCCGATGGCGTGATCATAGGTAGCGAAGACCTGGAAAAAGAACTCGGCAAATACGCGAAATCATTGGGCATTCCGGTACTTGAATATGCTAAAGAATCATATCTCGAGAAATATGCGGCATTTTATAATGAACTCTATCAATAATTTGTGATTTACTCCGTTATAGGCAGGATGAACCGTGCGCTGACTCTGTTGATGTGTGGATGTATTGTCATCCTGACATCTTGCGACAAAGACAATTTTATTGGAAAGGACCTGTTGCCGGATGAGGATTTCCTCAATTCCGAACAGATAGATACCTTCAAAATTATCACCTATACCGATTTCGATGATTCGGTGGTGACCAGCCAGAATGTATTCTACGCTTTAGGCTCGCTCGACAATCAGCGTTATGGAAAAGCTACGGCAAGCATCTATTCACAAGTCCTTCTTCCTGCCAATAACCTCTTCTTCGGCGATGCACCTGAAGTGGATTCGGTAGTATTGACACTCGATTATTCCGGATATTATGGAGATACTACACTCTACCATAGTCTGAATGTTTATCGTATGTCGGAGCCCATGCAGTCGGGAAGAAATTATCACAGCGACGATAAATTCCGCCATATCCCTGTGCCGATTGGGCGTAAATCTAATTTCAAGGTGAATATGCTCGACAGTGTAATGCTGGCCGACAGTTCATTATGGGAACCGCACTTGCGCATTCCGATGTATAACACCTTCGGAACGAATATCATTAATCTGGATTCCACAATTCTTGCATCAGATACTTCATTCCTCGAATACCTTCAGGGAATTTATATCGCACCTGATACTTCTGCCGGTTATTCAAATGCTATCATGTATTTTGATATGGCATCCGATATTTCAGGATTGCGCATTTATTATCATAATTCTGAAGCAGATTCATTAAGTGTGATGTTGCCACTTACCGGAACAAAATGCAATAGTTTCACGAATCAGCTACATCCCGGCACAGATATCGGCGATGCTATCATGAATGCCGATACCACTGACGGCGATGCATTTACCTATGTAAAAGGTTTTGCAGGAGCCAGAACAATTGTGAAATTACCGACTCTCACCAATCTGCAGGATGTGTCTATTAATAAAGCGGAATTGGTACTCACCATGACCAACGATGGATCGCGTTATTATCCTGCACCGCCAAAAGTGCAATTGGTGCAACTGGATTCTACCGGTCGTAATTATTATTACCTCGCTCTCTATACCTACGAATTATATAGCTCTATCGTTGATGATAATTTTGGTTCAACGAATATTGGCGGCGTTGCAATAAAAACTACGCGCGACAATACCGGGCGAACAGTTTATGAATATCAATACAATATCACCAAGCACGTGCAGGAGATTATTGAAGGTTCACTCGATAACAATGGGTTTGCATTAATTTGTTATCCCACCAATCGTGTGCCGAATGCTGTAACTTTAGGAGGGCCAATGTGTCCGCGTGAGGATTTTAAACCTCGTTTTACCGTTACATATACAACCATAAACAAATAAAACATGTGTGGTATCGTTGGCTATATCGGACACCGTGAAGCATATCCGGTTCTGATCAAAGGCCTGCATCGCCTCGAATATCGCGGCTATGACAGTGCAGGAGTAGCATTGATCAATGGCGATCTGAAAGTATATAAGATTGCAGGGAAAGTATCGGAGCTTGAGAAAGTTTGCGAAGATCAAAATACGCAAGGCACTCTTGGCATCGGTCACACACGTTGGGCAACTCACGGCGAACCTAATACGCGCAACGCCCACCCGCATATCAGCGAAAGCGGAAACCTGGCCATCATCCACAATGGCATCATCGAAAATTACGCACCGCTGAAAACAGAATTAAGTAAGCGGGGTCACAAATTTCTTTCCGATACCGATACAGAAGTACTCATCCACCTGATAGAAGATATTCAAATCAACGAGAAATTAGATCTTGTTGAAGCTGTACGTGTAGCACTAAATCAGGTTGTTGGTGCATATGCCATTGTCATCGTTTCGAAAGATGAACCTGATATGCTTATCGCAGCACGAAAATCATCTCCTATGGTGGTGGGCGTGGGCGATAATGAAACATTCGTTGCCTCTGATGCCAGTCCCTTAATTGAATACACACGCAACGTGGTGTATTTGAATGATGAAGAAATTGCCATCGTTCGCAGAAATAAAGAATTAGAAATTATTACCATACATAATGAAAATATCACCCCTTATATGCAGGAATTGCAAATGCAACTGGATATGATTGAAAAGGGTGGATATGATCATTATATGTTGAAAGAAATTTACGAGCAACCAAATTCTATTCAAGATTCCATGCGTGGTCGTTTGATAGGTTCACGCAATGCTATTGTGATGGGAGGTATTAAAGAATATGAAAAGAAACTCGTTAATGCCAAACGCATCATCATCATTGGTTGCGGAACAAGCTGGCATGCAGGACTTGTTGGCGAATATTTATTTGAAGATCTTGCGCGTATACCAACAGAAGTGGAATATGCTTCTGAATTCCGATATCGCAATCCTGTTATCACCGAAGACGATATTGTTGTGGCTATTTCCCAAAGTGGTGAAACTGCCGACACACTTGCTGCAATTGAATTGGCAAAATCAAAAGGTGCAACAATATTCGGCATCTGTAATGTAGTGGGTTCCAGCATTCCGCGCGCAACACATGCAGGATCATATACGCATGCTGGTCCGGAAATTGGTGTTGCCAGTACCAAAGCATTCACCGCGCAGGTTACTGTACTTACACTAATAGCACTTGCCATTGCCAGAAAAAGAGGCACTATTACCGAAAGTAAATATCAATCGCTTACTGTTGAATTGAGTAAAATACCTGAAAAGGTAAAACAAGTGCTTGAAGCGAATGACCATATCAAACAGATAGCTGAAGAATACCAAAACGTACATAATTTCCTTTATCTCGGTCGCGGATATAATTTCCCGGTGGCGCTGGAAGGTGCGTTGAAACTTAAAGAGATATCATATATTCATGCTGAAGGTTATCCCGCTGCGGAAATGAAACATGGTCCCATCGCACTCATCGATGAGAACATGCCGGTTGTGGTAATGGCTACCAATATGAGTGCACATGACAAAATCGTAAGTAATATTCAAGAGATACGCGCAAGAAAAGGACGCATCATTGCCATCATTTCTGAAAACGATAATGTAATCGAAACAATGGCAGAACACGTGATCCGCATTCCTGAAACGGAAGAGGCACTTACCCCTTTACTCAGCGTTGTGCCTTTGCAATTGTTGGCTTATCATATCGCAGTAATGCTCGGCCGCAATGTCGACCAACCGCGTAACCTTGCCAAATCTGTAACGGTAGAATAAGTCTCATACAACCCAAATTCGGTCAGAAACATCTCATTTTTAGTGCTTTTTCGTGCTATTATGGCTGAAAAGGTGCTTTTTAGGCAGGATTGAGCCACGAGTTCGGAAGAATATCCGACGCTTTTTAGTATTTTTAAAGTGGTATTGTGGCGAAAGTCGCAAAAATCTGTCGTTGTAACCTCTGTTGCAATGGCGTTTTTTTGCTCAAGGAACAAACCGAATAATCGTGAAATCGGCACGTTACTACATATGGCTCCTCATCATGACATTGCTGTCGGCAACAGGCAATAGGAATGTGTGTGCCCAACAAGTCAAGGTGCCGCATGCACAACCCATAAAATTTATTGAAAACAAATCTCAATGGCCTGAACAGGTACACTTTAAAGGCGAGTTTCAGGGAAATTCCGTTTACCTCGAGCCAACAGCATTCACTTTCGACCTTGTTGACTCGCGCGACCTGATGGAAGCACGTCATGCCCATTTGAGTCCTAATGAACCAACACCTCCTGTGCCTGAAATTCATCGACACGCTTATCGCATGCAATTTATAGATGCGAATGAGCAAGTACAGTTTGCAACGGGAAATAAATCAAAAGAATATTACTCGTATTTATTAGGAAACGATCCTTCGAAATGGGGACATCAGGCTTATGCATATAACGATGTAACCTATCAATCGCTGTATCAGGGAATAGACATAAAGGTCTATACCTCAGGTGAAAATATGAAATATGATTTCATCGTGAAGCCCGGTGCGAAAGTTGAAGATATTCAAATTCAGTATGATGGATTAATAGAGGTAATTGCGGCAGATGGGAATCTGTATCTGGTAACTTCAATTGACACCATTGTTGAAATGCAACCTTATGCATATCAAAAAATCGGTGGCCGCACTATTGCAATTAAATGCAATTTCGTTGTTAATGGCAATCAGGTGCATTTCGAAGTTGAAGGGAATTACAATAAGAATTACGAACTGATTATTGACCCGGAATTAGTATTTGCTTCTTACACAGGATCAAGTGCCGACAACTGGGGATATACTGCTACTTATGATGAGGATGGAAATTTATTCGGTGGAGGTATAGCTTTCGGAACAGGGTATCCAATCACCGTAGGCGCATATATGACCAGTTATCAGGGTGGAACTGTTGATATTAGTATATCGAAATTCACATCTGATGGAACTGACCTTATTTATAGCACATATTTAGGAGGAAATAGTTCCGAGTTGCCACACAGTTTAATTGCAACCGTAACCGGTGAATTGATTATTTATGGTACTACAGGTAGTGCCGATTTCCCAATCACTGCCGGAGCATATGATAATACATTTAATGGCGGCGCAGGTGTAACAGTTGATGGCATCGTGAATTTTTCTTCAGGTATCGATATTTATGTTGCCAAGCTAAGTGCCGATGGAACAAATTTATTGGCATCAACATACATTGGCGGAACATCAAATGATGGCATGAATCTGGCAACAGGTTTGAGCACACAATATAATTATGGAGATTTTGCGCGCGGTGAAGTAATTATAGACGACGCCAACAATGTATATGTAGCAAGTAGTACAATAAGTTCAAATTTCCCTACAACGCCCGGCGCATTTCAAACAACATTAGGCGGCGATCAGGAAGGTATAGTATTTAAATTTAATCCATCGCTAACCACCCTTGCATGGAGTTCGTTTATTGGCGGAAACCAGGAAGATGGGGCTTATTCAATGAAAATTAATAGTCTTGGTCAACCGGTGGTATGCGGCGGAACCGCAAGTAGTGATTTCCCGGTTACTGCAGGTTCGTGGGATAACACATACTCAGGTGGTGTTACAGATGGTTGGGTTGCGAAAATTGCTGCAGATGGCAGCGCCATTCTCGATGCTACATTTGCCGGCACCAATAATTATGATCAGGTGTTTTTTGTTGAAACAGATGAAGCGGATAATATTTATATCACCGGTCAAACAAAAGGTACCTGGACTGTAACGCCGGGCGTGTATACCGAAGCAGGTGGAAAACAATTCATCACCAAACTGGAGTCAGATTTAAGTGCGGTAATTTATTCTATGGTTTTTGGTTCAGGAGGCTCAGCAATTAATATTTCTCCTTCCGCATTTTTGGTTGATGATTGTGAGAATGTATATGTTTCAGGTTGGGGTGGTTCTGTGAATCAAGGGTATAATTTTGCAACAGGTACCACGTCAGGAATGACAATAACCCCTGATGCTATTCAGTCAACAACAGATGGCGATGATTTTTATTTCTTTATCGTTTCAAAAAATGCCATCGATCTATTATTTGCATCCTATTTTGGCGGACCATCTAGCCCTGAGCACGTAGATGGTGGCACAAGCAGATTCGATAAATCCGGTGCAATTTATCAGGCAGTTTGCGCCGGTTGCTGGGGTTTAGATGACTTTCCAACAACTGCAGGTGCATGGAGCGAAACGAACGGAAGCTTTTTATGTAACCTGGGTGTTGCCAGAATTGATTTAAATGTTGGAGGTATATATGCGAGCGCAGCTGCTGACCCATCTTTTATTGGTTGTGCTCCTTTTGATGTTTCATTCATCAATACGAGTTCTGATGCTATAGATTATATCTGGGATTTCGGCGACGGTTCACCGGTGTCAAATGCTTTCGAGCCAAGTCACATTTACCTCGACCCTGGTACATACGATGTAATGTTGATCGTTATCGATTCGAATTCGTGTAATCTCGCAGATACCGCATATCTCGAAGTACAAGTGCTGGCCGATTCATTGTCGGCGGAATTTGAATATACTTCCGTTGAAAATTGCGATAGCCTGATTGCAACTTTTACAACAATAGGATTTTTGTTGCCTACAACTACTTTCCTGTGGGATTTTGGTGATGGAACCACATCAACACTCATCAATCCATCGCATACCTATTTCGACCCGGGTTCTTATACTGTCACCTTGATTGTTACAGATCCTTTTAGTTGTAATGGTGTAGATACATTTAGTCTTACGTTCAATTATTTATTTGAATTTAATACCGGCTTTGTAAGCGAAGCATTGGGTTGCCTCCCCGTTGATGCAACATTTACGGCAAGCTTTACCGGCAGCGATCAATATTTATGGATATTGGGTGATGGCACCATCGATTCAGGGGAGGTTGTTACACATACTTATACCGTTGCCGGTACTTATGAAGTTTCTCTGATCATGCTTAATTGCGGCATTCCGGATACCGTAACACAAATAGTTGTAATTGATGGTTGGCCCGTTGCATATTTCGATGACGACCCGTATTACATCATTAAAAATACAACTGTCACATTCACTAATCTCAGCACCAACGCCGTAACTTACGAATGGGATTTTGGCGATGGAGGAACTTCAACCGAAGTGAACGGCAAGCATATTTTTACCGAGTTGGGTACTTATCAGGTATGCCTCACAGCAACTAATTCAAATGGATGTTCTGATGTTTATTGCAGAGAAGTTGTCGCTGAAGCACAAGGCGCCATAGGTGTTCCAAACGCATTTTCACCGAATAACGATGGCGTCAATGATGTATTGTTTGTTATGGGATTCGGGATTGCCGATATGCAATTTTTAGTATTTAACAGATGGGGTGAATTAGTATTTTCAACAGACGATTATCAGGTCGGATGGGACGGCACATATCGAAATGCGCAACAAGAAATGGAAGTATACGTGTATGTGCTTAGCGGCACATTTGCAGATGGAAATCCATTTAATCTACAAGGAAATATAACATTGATCAGATGAAACGTGTAGTGGCATTTTGGATCTGTTGTTTGTGTGCAAGTGTCACCTATGCGCAGGATATACATTTTTCTCAATTTTTTGCCGCACCAATTCTTGTAAATCCTGCAAACACAGGAAATTTTATCGGATCTGCACGTATCGGATTAAATTATCGCGATCAGTGGGGTAGTGTTACCATTCCATACCGCACTTTTTCCGCATATGCAGATGCAGGTATTCAACCTAAAAAGGCAGTTAATCGCTTTGGAATCGGCTTGGCTGCACTTACCGATGTAGCCGGCGATGGATCACTTACTACAAATAAATTATATCTGTCTTCAGCATATCATATCGGCTACACCGAACACGACGCTGTTCGCTTTGCTGTCGGAATTTCAGGAGGCATGGTGCAAAAAACTATTGATATATCGAAATTGTATTTTGACACGCAGTGGGATGGCTTTGAATTTGATACCAGTACAATTTCCAATGAAACATTTTCTACAACTACTATAAATTACCCGGATATTAATATCGGTGCGATGCTGACAATTTTACCATATGAAGGTCGACGCATTTTTGTTGGCGCCTCTGCATCGCATATTAATAAACCAAATGAATCTTTTTTTGGCGAAACCAATGAATTGGGTATCAAGTTCACGGCTACGGCAGGTGGTTCATTCGCTACTGCTGGTGTAGCCAATTTTCAACCACAGGTATATGTGAGCACCCAAAAGAGTGCACTTGAAGTCATTGCGGGAAGTAATATCAGTATACCTATGGATGTTGAAGGCAATATTAATAACGCCATATTCATTGGTGCGTGGTACCGCTATGGCGATGCAGCATGGCTATGCGGCGGATTTATTGCCGACAATTTTACGGCATCGGTAAGCTACGATTTTAACTTGTCGAAACTGCGCACTGCCAGCAGCACTATGGGTGGGTTGGAAATCGCAGCAGCTTATGTGTTCGGCAATACCGGAAAAAAAGATCCATTGAAATGTCCTGCTTATTAAGCAACATTTTTATTAATGCACCACATGTTTCGAAAGTGTAAAGTGAAAGCTTGTTCCCTTTCCCGGTTTTGAATTTACCCAAATCTCTCCGCCATGACGCTCGATAATTTTTTTGCAGATGGCAAGACCTATTCCTGTTCCGGTATATTCTTCTAATGTATGCAAACGCTGGAAGATGATGAAGATGCGCTGAAAATATTCCTGACTGATGCCAATCCCATTGTCGGCAAAAATTAATTCCCAATTATTGGCATGTTCGATTACGCTTACAACAACTTCCGGTTTGCGCCGCTTGGCTTTGAATTTGATGGCATTGTCGATCAGGTTTTGAAATACCTGTGTAAGCTGAATCCGATTTCCGGTTACTATTGGCAACTGTTCTGCCATCACTAATGCGTCGTTATTTTCAATTTTGTCTTTCAATGCTGAACTGACACCATGAAAAACATCGTTGAGATCCACTTTTTCAAACTGTGTGTTGAAGCGATTTACC
This sequence comes from Chitinophagales bacterium, assembly GCA_019694895.1. GTDB lineage: Bacteria > Bacteroidota > Bacteroidia > Chitinophagales > BACL12 > UBA7236. The sequence goes on along the minus strand of JAIBBA010000018.1, from coordinate 10,826 downwards.
CTGCTGTATTCTAACAGGTCATGTATGAGTGTTTGCATGCGCTTGGCACCATCAACAATAAATCCGATAAATTGACCGGCATCTTCATCCAAACTATTGCGATAACGTTTGTCTAAAATTTGAATGAAACTGGTAATGGTACGCAAAGGCTCTTGTAAGTCGTGAGACGCTACATAAGCAAAATGCTCTAATTCCTGATTGGTATTGGTAAGTTCAATATTCTTTTGCTCGAGCGCTTCTTCAGTGCGCTTTTGAGTTTCAATGTTTTCTATGATAGCAACAGATAAACTAATGCTGCCTATGCTGAACATATTCGACATCACCTCCCGTGCCCAGAATGAAGTGCCGTCCTTGCGGTCAAAGCGCTTTTCTATGGAGTAATGCGGGATTTCATTTTTATATATTTTTTGGAGCCAGTTACCTGAGCTAATGGCATCTGCAGGATGCACTAAGTCGATAATTGGAAGATTAAATAATTCCGTATCACTATAACCCATCATTTTGGTAAATGCCGGATTGGCATCTATAATAACACCGGGTGCTGCCGTAATTACAATACCCATTGGGGAGTTCTCATATATGGCGCGGAATTTCACCTCGCTTTCTATCAATGCCTGCTCACTGCGTTTCTGACTATCGATATTTTCCAGTAATGATAATAATAGTGTTTCGCCATGTGCACCTACCATTGTACTGCAGGTCATTTTCGACCAAGCTACAACGCCGTTTTTTGTAATTAATCGCTTTTCAACGAATGCATTTTCAATCTGACCATTGCGCAATGCTTCCATATACCGCACTACTCCCGGCTTATCCTCTTCATGAAATAATTCACAGAATTGTGTATTTCTGATCTCATCCCATGTATAACCATGCCTTTGCATGAAGGTGTAATTCGATTCAACAATATTTCCTGCAAAATCAGTGAGCACTATCCCTAAAGCGGCGTTGTTAAATACAGTTTTAAATCGCTCCTCTCCGGCTTTCACCAATGCTTGTAAATTCCGACGGTCGTCAAGATCACGCACTACTGAAATGCGTACTTTCTGATTGTGATGTTGAATTGTTTTTCCGGTCACCTCAACGTTTCTTGCTTCACCGCTATCTATGCGAATGATGCGGGAAGTATATAATTCGTCGGAGTTGGTTTCTACAATGCGTCCAACCTTTTCTTTAAACTCGGAATCAACAAAATCAAGAAAATTTCTGCCAACAACATCCTCCGGCGAGCTGCATCCGAAAATGCGCATAAAAGCATTATTCACCATCTGATATTTGCCGTCAACAATAATACTCATGCCATCCAACGCATGATCAAAGAAAAACTGAAGGCGCGATTGCGTATCCTCCATTCTTTGCTCCTGTTGCATGATATTGGTGATGTCGCGACCAATAGCATAAATATGATTGGTGATTTTATTTAAAATGGCATCATACGAAATAGTTTTAATAGTGCCATTTTTCATACGCTTGCGCAAAGTGAAATTTAGCACCTCACTTCTATCCTTTGAAAATGTACTCAACAAATCATACAATTTCGGAAGATCATCTTGGAGTATAAGATCCCAGCCGCCATTGAGTGCAAACAATTCCTCTCTGGTATATCCTGAAATGCGCTCGTAAGCATTATTGAAATCAATTACTTTCCCGTCAATATCCAATACCATCATCACATCAGCGGATATGCGGAAAAATAATTCGAAGTCGGTAGGAAATCGAACAGCTTTGGTGTTATGTGTTTGCTGTTTTGGCAATGCAGGATAAAATTGCTCCCTAAAAATACATGAAATTCGCCGAATGCTTACTCGCCAATGGTCAAAGGCGCTTGTACATTACCCCCGAACTTCCTTTGAATAAATGGATTGATAAATACAACAAGCAGGATTAGGAGGGTGCCGATGTAAAATCCGGGTTCGAGGTGATCATTTTCATGAAAGAAAACTATCGCCATTATAATACCGTAAACAGGTTCCAGATTTAAGGTGATAGACGCCGTAAATACTGAAATATGACGCATGCTGTATAGGGAAAGAGTAAATGGCACTACCGTGCAAATACCGGCAAATAAAATCAGATTGATGCCATCCATGGTCGATGGTTGTAAATCTGCTTCCGGTTGCCAATGCAGGTAAAGCGGCATAATGGCGCTCAGCAAAATGAAACCTGTGAATATTTCGATGAACGTAATGTTTAATGGTGCAGTAACCTTCGTCATTTTCTTGTTCAGCAAGGAAAACAAGGTTGCAAATACAGTGCTTATTAACCCCAGAATAATCCCCGTTTTGTAATTTCCGCTGAAATGAAAAATACAATACATGGCCGGTATCACCAGCAATGCAAGCAATAATTCATGCCACACAAATTTTTTGCCGAATAACAGCGGTTCGAAAACAGATACAAAAAAGGATGTGGTTGCCAAACAAGTCAGTGCGACAGAAATATTCGACGATTTAATAGATCCGTAAAATGATATCCAGTGAATGGTAACTAACACGCCGATACCAATTAATCGCAGCAGCGTTTTTTTATCTACTTGCCGAATAGTTTTCCAAAGTGAAGGAATACAAAGTAATATGGCTGAAGTGATACCCATTCGGTACCACACCAATATTGTTTCATTTAAATCAATAATGCGACCGAACACCGCCGTAAAACCCCACAAGAAAACACAGAGATGATAGGCCCAATAGGCCTTGCGGTATGCCGGATCCATAGCACAAAGTTAGAGAATTCCGTTGTCGGCAAAACTGTAATAATCACGGTCGCCGATGATCAAATGGTCGAGAACGGCAATCTCCATCAGTTTGGCGGCATCGCGTAGCTTTTTGGTAACGGAAATATCGGCATCGCTGGGTTGAAGATTTCCGCTTGGGTGGTTATGTGCCAGAATGATGCCTGATGCCAGTTTCTGCAATGCCAAACGCAAAATGATTTTCACGTCCACAACAGTTCCTGCCACCCCTCCGGAGCTTACTTTTTCTTTGCTGATGATGCGATTTGCCTTGTTGAGGTAGATCACCCAAAATTCTTCGTGAGCCAGGTCGCTTAAATGAGGATGAATGTTTTCGAAAATATCGTTGCTCGATCGAACCTGCGTTTTTAGCTCGGCAACAGCAAGTGCATGGCGTCGACCGAGCTCCATTGCGGCAATTATGCTTACGGCTTTCGCTTCGCCAATTCCGTTGAATTGCGTCAAGTCGCTTACCTGCAATTTGCCGATGGCATTCAGATCGTTGCCATAATGAGCTAAAATGCGTGTCGATAGCTCAACAGCCGTTTCTCCGGTATTCCCGGAACCGATAAGAATAGCAATCAATTCGGCAACGGTAAGGCTTTGGCGACCGAAAGCGAGCATCTTTTCGCGAGGACGATCCTCCTCAGCCAGATGCTTAAGGGTATAATTCGTTGAAGTTTCCATCACAGTTCATACATCACATCCCTCGCTCCAAAAATAAAAAAACCCGGCTTCATGGATGAAACCGGGCAAAAAAAAATAGTGCTTGAATTAATTATTTCGCAACTGCCTTCTTCATTAATGAAGATTTCAGGTTGGCAGCTTTATTCTTGTGAATCACATTGCGTTTCGCCAGCTTATCAATCATAGACACCACTTCAGGCAACATTTTGTCAGCTTCCTTAGAATCTGTAGTTGCACGGAGTTTACGGATGGCATTACGTGTTGTTTTGCCATAGTAACGATTCGCTTCATTGCGCTTTTCCGACTGGCGGATTGACTTCTTAGCGGCCTTATGATGTGCCATTGTTTTTCCTCTTAGTTTTTAAAATGGAGTGCAAATATAGGGAGCATTGTGGATAATTACAAATAGAATGTTGGGTTTTACTTACCACAAACGGATTTTTAACGCCATAACGCCAATTCGAGCCCTCCTTACTTGTCGAAATGACCTCCAAACACGGCTGAGAGCCTCTAAACGGCCTTAAATGGCAATTGCAGGACCAAAATTCTCCCCACCCGGGACTTCTGTCAGGCTATCATAGCCAAAAAAGCCTCTTCATCAATGATCTCTACAGTCCCTAAAGCCTTAGCCTTGTCCAGCTTAGACCCTGCGCTTTCGCCTGCTACCAGGTAGTTCAGGTTCTTGGAGACAGAGCCTATCAGTTTGCCGCCATTGGCTTCTACCAGTTCTTTGGCCTCGTCGCGGGTAAAGCGGGTCAGGGAGCCGGTGAACAGGAAGGTCTTGCCTGAAAGCTTGCCACTGCCTCCTGCGGTTTTCTCGTTCGCCATGTTCAACCCGTCTTCTTTGAGCTTCAAAATCATCTGTTGGTTGAAGGCATTCGAAAAATATTGATGAATGCTCGCCGCCACCTTTGGACCAATGCCTTCAATTGCCTGGTATCGTTCCAGGTCCCAGTCAAACAACTCTGTCAGATCGCTGATATTCTTTACCAGGTCTTTTGCCGTTTGTGTGCCGAGGTGACGAATGCCAAGCCCGTTCACCAATCGCCACAACGGTTGCTTTTTCGAAGCCTCAATACCATCGATGAGTTTGGCGATACTTTTTTCTTTCCACCCTTCGCGACCTGCAAGATCGGATGTCTTCAAATCAAAAATATCGGGTATGGTGGTAATCTTTCCTGCCTGATATAATTCGCTGATGGTTTCTCGACCGCAGCCATCGATATCCATGGCATCCTTGCTCACGAAATGGATGAGGCGTTCTTCCATTTGTGCCGGACACTCAGGGTTAATACACCGGTAAACAGCTTCTTCTTCAGGTTTGTAAATAGCTTGGTTGCACGACGGACATTCTTTGATGAAATCAATAGTTTTGATTTTACTATTATCTCGTTTTGCAAGCACAACCCGATCGATATAAGGAATTACATCGCCTGCCCTTTGCACTACAACGATATCATGCAGATGCAAATCTTTTTCTTTGATGATGTCTTCATTGTGCAATGAAATTGAAGAAACATTCACACCACCGATATAAACAGTTTTCACTTTAGCAACAGGTGTAATCGCGCCTGTTCTTCCTACCTGATATTCAACAGATAATAATTCTGTTTCCTGTTCGCGTGCTTTGAATTTAAATGCAATTGCCCAGCGGGGATGATGCGAAGTGGCACCGCATATTTTTTGCTGCGCGATGTCATTTACTTTTATCACCATGCCATCGATCTCGTAAGTATAGTCGTCGCGATCTTGTTCCCATTGTTGTACGAAAGCATGCACTTCTTCAACTGAATGGCATTTCTTTTTTTCCTTCCCCGGAATTTTAAATCCGAGTTTTCCGAGCATCTCGATATTGTCGAAGTGATATCTCAATTGATCGCCAAGCAAATCGTTGCCATCCTTGTCGACAGCATACGCAATATGGTACATGAATGCTTCCAGTCCGCGGCGTTCTATTTCTTCCGAATCTTTCACACGCAGTGCTCCTGCGGCAGAGTTTCGTGGGTTTTGGAGGATTTGCTGGCCTTCGCTTTCGCGTTTTTCATTGATGCGTGCAAAGGTTTCTTTTCCGATTACAACCTCACCGCGTATCTCTACTTTATGAATCCCGTATTTAGAGAAATCAGCGCGCAACGGCAATGAGCGCATACGTTTTGCGTTGATGGTGATCTCATCACCCTGAATACCATCACCGCGTGTTGCAGCGCGTACAAGTATATCACCTTCGTATATGACTGCAATGGAGGAGCCGTCGAATTTTGGTTCAACGCAGTAAATGATATTGTCAGTACTCGTCAGTTCGCGAACGCGTTTATCAAACGTATTCAGGTCATTCTCATCATAGCTGTTTTCCAAACTCAGCATGGGAACAGAATGCGATACTGTGGGGAAATCATCGCTCAATGTTCTGGCAACGCGCTGGGTAGGGGAGTCATCAGTAAGTAATTCCGGGTATGATTTTTCGAGCGATTGTAATTTCTTGAATAATAGGTCATAATCGATATCTCTGATTACCGGAGATGCATCTACATAATACTTCCAGTCATGAAAATGCAATACTTGTTTGAGATCATCAATGGTATCGCGCGCAGTATCCGCATTTGTATTTTTGTCGGAGAGGTTTTTTACCAATTGTTCTGTTAACGCGATCAATCGATGTTGCGCGGCCTGATCATATTTCATAGTTGCAAATTAACAGAAAAAGTTACAACAAAGCATCGATAGCCTTCGCCAGAGCATGATCTTTTTCCGTAACGATATTACCTGCATCATGCGTGTTAAGGAATATCTCTACCTTGTTCCACACATTTGTCCAATAGGGGTGGTGATTGTGTTGCTCTGCCAGCATGGCCACACGCGTCATAAAAGCAAAGGCTTCCGAAAAATTGTGAAACATGAAAGTCTTATGCAATTGATTATTTTCTTCCTGCCACATGATATTGTTGTTTGTTCAAAGGTAAGGAAAAGGGTGGGGAGGCATGGAAGTCTCGCGTAGGCTGGATGTCGCTGCGCTCCATGTGGAAGTGTGGAGGTGTAGAGATGATCGTGGTTGTTTTGGGGGGTATTTTGGTGGGTAACTTTTATTCTAATGGCCCACATCAACTCATCAGCAAATCCTCACAATTACCTAGCTGCATACCGATGGTTCAATCGGTTTTGCTGTGGTTGAATTGGTAGAAATTTGGTACATTTGTTAAAACATTCACCCCATGAATGAAAAACTTAAAAAGCTTATACAATACTCCTCTCACGCTGGAGCCTTTCTTGCATTGCCTGCCGGACTGCATGGGCAGGTGATATACCACAACATTGACCCCGATTCTGTATTCTCAAATGATGGACATGTAGATATCGATTTCAATGCCGATGGTATGAACGACTTGACCATCACCGAGTATTACTATTATGATCTTACTTTTTGGACAGATTATACGATGGCATGGTGGGGTGATTTTTCTGTTCAAATATCAAATTTCAGCGGAGTGATTTCCAATGTATCCTATCCTTCATCTTATGGAGCCATGAACTTGATAGAAGGGTTTTCTATCAACAGTGCTGCTAATTGGAATACGCTGGACTTGATTAAACTTATTCACTTTTCAAGTTATGATTCTTTTATCTATGCATTTAACTATGATAATTGGAAAGGCTTAAATAAATACATCGGTGTAAAATTTTTGATTGGGAGTGATACGCATTACGGTTGGGTGAGATTGGGTATTTCTAGTAATGGAAGTGTGGAGGGTGTTAAGAGTTATAGTTTGGCGGTGCAGGATTTTGCATACGAAGCTACGGCAGATGTTCCATTGCTAATTTCCAACCCTACCGCATCGGTTGCTGAGCATGTTTTTATTTCCGATGTATATGAGAATGAAAACGCTTCCGATTTTCGCGTACAGTTTGATAATGCTGCATATGAATCAACAGTGAGTGCTTATAGGATTTTTTTATGTCCGTATACGTATGCACATCCTACACCTCCTTCGCTTGCATTTTTAGAAACACTGCCTCCTGAGCGATATATGGAAGTGGAAGCTATTGGAACCCCGACATATGATGTTGTGCTCCCGGCCACAATGACAGACATCAACGGGGCGCCGGTGCTTGGAAATTATCCGCATTATTACCGAGCACTTATTGTATCTATGGCCGATGGGGTGATGGTGTCGCAAAATAATGTTTCACTGCCAAGTAATACTATCTACACCAAGCTAACTGCCGTGCCTTCTCCATATGGTTTGTCGATTGATAAACCCGGTAGTAATTGCGATATCACCGATTTTCAGGTCAGCTTTCATAAGGCAGGTGACGAATCATATATATCAGAATATCGCGTATATATCTTGAATGATGATCATGATATCATTGCAGAAAATGACCCTTCGTATTATGTAAGCGTAGTCCCTGATGGCAGCCTGACATATACTGTTACGCCGGATGTGAACACATTGATTTTTGAAGATACGGTGCCAATATTATTTCAGAATTATTATACTGAGATAATGACGGTAGGTGATAGTATTCACGCTTCAGTTGCTAGTTTTGAGTCATCAAGATATACATCAACTTATTACGGCAGTACCATAGGAATTGAAGTAGAACTATACTGCGAGCAGTACGATCATACCCCTGTGATCTCACTCGTAGATTTCACAAAGACACCTGCAGATATACGTGTCCAATTCAATGGCCCAACTAAAATGAGTGGAGTCGGGCAATACAGAATATATATTGTCCCAGAGGAGGATATTCCAAATTTCACACCTGAGATAGCAGAGCACGTTCCATGGATCAGCTATACAAAAATTGGTGATCCTGAGCCTTATTTGGATACTGTGTTATCAGCAGAACTACTTGACATAAATGGACACACAATCGCATTAGATAAGCGATATGCAGTGATGATTGGACTTTTCGAGTCGAGTGCCCCACAGAAAATAGCAATCTCCTTGCCATCTGAAACATTTAGTTTTCTTAGTGATGAAAGTAATATTCCTTTACCTTATTCGTATATCTATGATAATGAATTATATGTAATCAGCGACATAAATCTTCCCTATATGTTGAATCTGTATAATATGGCCGGGGAAAAGGTTTTCACCTATGAAATCACATCTCCCATTACGATTATAGATCTTAGTGATTTACCAAAAGGCTTATATATTATTAAAGGCACAACAGCTGATGAAATGCCGGCAACTAAAATTTTTGTAGGTCATGCAGGATATTAGAATTAATACCAGGGCATTGCGGCTCACGATATTAATGATGTTACTTTTTTTTACCCGTTTTGTGTTTGCTCAAGACGGTGAATTAGACGATAGCTTTGGCGAAGGAGGGCTCGTTAAAACTAACCTCCCAGTAACAGACGAATTATGCGCCGACGCTGTTGTAGATGCAGATGGTTTTATAACCATTGCCGGCAGTGCGATTCAAGGAGGAGTTCGGAAAGCATTAATTGCGCGCCTGAATCCAGACGCAACACCTGATGTGTTATTTAATGAAACAGGCTGCGAGGTGCTTTCCGATGATGGTGAAATTGAGGAATCACAAGTAAATGCAATCGCTCTTCAATCTGATGGAAAGATCGTTGCAGGTGGATATGTAACTTTTTTAGGAGATACTTATGGCGTTCTCTACAGATGTAATCAAAATGGTGGACTTGATACCACTTTCGGCAACAGTGGCATTGCGAAATTTTTCTCTTCATACGATCAGAACTATGCCCAGGTAAAAGATATTGCAGTTCAGGAGGATGGCAAAATTGTATTTTGTGGAATTGAACATTCGGAAAATACCGGATTTATAGATCAATTTGTCACTGGAAGATGTCTGCCTGATGGCACACCGGATAGTTCCTTTGGAGGAGCCGGGCTTGTCTATTGCTATTTCGATTGGATCTCAGGAAGCGCCGCGACAATTCAAGTGCAGACTGACGGTAAAATTCTTGTGGGTGGCAGAACGAATAGTGATTTTGCTTTGATTCGATACCTACCGAATGGTGTACCGGATAATACATTTGGTGAATGGGGTGAGGTAACAACCGATATCGGCTATGATGATTTCATCACCGATCTTGGCATTCTCAGCGATGGTAAAATCATAGCTGTTGGTTATTCCAAACTTCCAAGCTCCGGTAACTGTTATTATAAAACACGAACTAGCATAGCATGTTATAATGTCGACGGCAGCTTATATGATGGTTTTAGCAATGATGGAAAACTTGAAATGTTTTTTAATTATTGTCGCGACGAAGCATATTCTGTGCTCATACAACCGGATGATAAGATAATCATTGGGGGTGGCACCGGTAAACAGAACAATAGTGATTCATATAATTATTACTTCTTGAGACTCCATAAGGATGGCACCAGGGACTATGACTTTAACTCTGATGGCTATCTAGAATCAGATATGTATGAAAATAATTATTATGATAGTTATGCCAAAGCCTTATTATTTCAACCCTCAGGGAAAGCGGTGCTTGTAGGCTACACTGATCACTGGAGCATCAGCGACTCATTTATATCTGCGATACGCGTTACAACCGGGGTAGACTCTGTTGCATTGGCACAAATGAATGTGTATAATCAATCGAGTTCAGATAGCACTTTTTCTGTATGGTTCAGTGCCAATTTGCTATATGTTAAAAATGTATCAACAGAATCAATACGCTTGACCATATGCAATATATCCGGCTCCAAATTATATACCTTCCAAGCCGAATCAGGGATGTCAAATTACTCTTTGAGAAATCTACCTAAAGGAATGTACTTTGTTACAGGTGAAGATGGCAAGAATGTGATTGCTCAAAAATTCATTGTGAGTTATGCGGGCTATTGAAGTTTAACAATTTTTCTAAAAGTGGTCATGTTACTAAAGTGTCCATCATCTGAAAATTGAATTTCAAGTTCGCCGCATTTAAAAAGGTAAAAAGTAATCTTCAAGATCATTCTTCGTAAAACACTCTCCGCTACCTTTTTCTTGACAAAAAGGTAGCACCAAAAGTTTAGGGGTGTATGATCATATGGTCAGATAAAAAGCACATGCTAAAATACATCAAACACATTCCACATAACCCTCAGAAAAACTAAAATCTCTCTCGCCATTACAGGGCATTTGCAGATGCTGACAACAGCCCTAATTACGCCTTCATTTTGGAAGTGAATGTTTAGGAATAATTTCAATTAAATATAAAAGCTGCTCCCTCTCTACGACGAAGGAGTGGAGAGCTTGCCGCTCCGACGAAAGGAGGTGTGGGGCTGGGGTGAGGCCGGGCCGTGACGCAAGCATTAGGGCTGTGTCATGCAGCTGCAGAAGCCCTGAGCTTTTGGCTCCACCTTTTGGCTTCAAAAGGTGGATGAAAATTGTGATGCGGAGCAAAATTGTGGTTTACAGTAATAATCCG
>JAIBBA010000098.1 GCA_019694895.1 Chitinophagales bacterium | reverse complement strand
CTTTTGCTGCGATCAAAACTATAGGTATTCATATGATCTGACACCGGAATTTGAGTCGCGCCGGCATCATATTTTGTAGTAAAATGTATGTCGGGTCCTGCGAATGACCATGTTGTACTTCTGCTTCCTTCATCTATGACTTGCGAGCGTGTTCTGCTATTTATTTCGCGCATCAATTGCATGTGCGTTGGGAAATGCACATCGCCATTTTCCAATACATATGGTCTTGCTAATATCGCCCAGCGTTGAAAGTATCGGGTGTAATTATTTTCCTCAAATTCATGCGTTTTATAATAGGTGTCGAATGCATCTTGAATTGCATAAGCATTCGGTGTTTCAGTATACATGAGTTGCACCCATTGCGGCGCATCAGCTGTTAATGCAGGTTTTGGCTGATCAAGCTGACCGTATAGGAACATTGGAATTATCAGCAACGAGAGTGTCAGATATCGCAGGTTATACATTAAAAATATTTTAATTATGGTTTGATCTTATTTGGATGGCGTACTAATATATCACTGCCGCATGCTAATAATACTGAGTGCGGTGTTGCAACATTCAGAAATGAAAATGTATCACCATATAAAGTGGCAAAATCTACTTGTATGGTATGCTTGATGATATCTCTGGTTTCCCATCGTGGATGTTCAACAGCATATTCATAGGTGGAGTTATTATTGATGGAAGCATACCCCCAATAATGCTCTGTAATAAATTCGGATATGTCTCCGGGTATCAATAATTTCTTTTCAGGTGCCAGCTTAGCTTCCATGCTATATTTCTTGCCCCAAGTATAACCGACAAAATCATGCTCATTGGTGCGAAACAATCCACCGCCTGTTGGCATTGTTACATAATTTTCGTTGTATAAGGTATTTGCAAAAAATGAAATTAAATGTCGCGGAACAATTTCTTTAATGAATACGACACCTCGCTTCAATTGATTATTTTCTATTCTTTTCACATACATGCGAAGATTTATCTCCACAAAATTTTTATGCCAGGGGAAAGCAATTTTTTTGACGCGCGTATTATTAAATTCAAACGCCACCAAACTTAAAAAGCAGTGACCATCAAAAGTATCATGTGCAGTTCCATATGGAAGCCAGGGGTCAAGAATCTCCGGGTCTACCACATAATTTGCCATGAGTAGATTTTGCCATTTGGCGGTGAGAAAAACAGGCTTTGTGGTCATTATACAAAGATACCAATGTGATTGGACTGTATGGGCAAAAAAAAGCCACCCCGAAGGATGGCTTTGTGTCAGTAGAATATCATTATTTATTTGATTTCCATTTATTCAGTTCCTTCTCAATACCTTGAGAGAAACCGGTGTTTTTGGCTTCATTTGACAATGTGAGGGCCTTTTCAGCGGTCTCAATAGCTTCTTTATTCATGCCGTTTTTAGCATAAGCTTTTGCCAGTGTAAACAAGTTCCAGTAGCGTTCGCGCTGAGCTACTGATTTTTTAGCCCACTCAAGTGCTTGTTTGGCGTCCAGGTTATTATCGAGATAAAATTCAGCTGCATCATTATACAAGCTCATCGTATTTTCTGCTGCAGCGATTGCCTCAGTAATATTGGTTTTGCCTTGTTCCAGGAAATCGTTAGTCAGTTCAAAACTGATCATGGTTGTTTCCCAGTAAATTTCAAGAACGGCGCTGTTATCCTTAATATTCGAAAAACCTATTGTAAACGATTCTGTTGATGTGTGCGACTGCACTTTCACCTGAAAACGCATTGCATCTTCTTCTTGTTTATAGCCGCCTGTTCCCCATAATTCTGTGTTTTTATTGATGATTACGGTCCACTCTTTCTCTCCGGGAATTGTAAAAAGTGAATATGCACCGGCAGGTAAAATTTGACCATTGATAGCCACATTTCCTTCCAATTTCAACTCAGTAGCCTTATTGGCACCTGTTCTCCACATTTCGCCGTAAGGAACAAGAGAGCCAAAAATGGTGCGACCCTTCATAGATGGGCGTGAATAGGTTACCGTAGCCTGTGCCAGACCAAATTTTTGGCTTACCTGAGCCCAGGGACTAGGTTGAGGAAGCTCTAACTCCTGAGCGGAAAGCTTCTGTGTGGCTGCCGTGATAAGTAACAGACCGATAGTAAGAATTTTTTTCATTGAGTATCTATTTTTGTTGATGCAAAGGTAAACAAATCAAACCCCTGCTTGTTTACTCCCTGATATCCAAATATGGAACTAGCTATTCTCAAAAATAGGCTCAATGCCACTATTGCCATCAGTGCGATCTATTTTCTGGTGTGGAGTGTAGTGGTTATTCTATTCCCAAACCTGCTCTCCAGCGTGGTTATAGGGCAAGGTAATACCCCAATTGTTTTTTGGGATTTCATGAGTATTATCACCGGCGTCTTAGGTATTAGCCTGTTTATTGCAGCCTTCAACCCCCATAAACACTGGTTGATCATTCTAATGGCAAGCCTTTTCCATCTGGCAATGTTGGCCGGATTCATTGTCGGATACCAACACGGAATCTTCAGCAGCCTTTACCTTCCTTTTTTGTTTTTTAATCATATCATTTGGCTGATTCCTAATTCCATAGTGCTCTTCAGTGTTTACCGCAGAAGCCTCGATACCGACGATATGCTCCTGGATGCGTTTAACAGCAAGGATTATCCGCTTGAGTTGTTTGACACCACAGATGGACGAAATATTGGCGATATGGCGGCGGAATCACCACTTTTAATTGTTTTTCTTCGCCATTTTGGGTGTCCCTTCTGCAAAGAAAGCCTCCTCCAGCTGGCTGATTACCGCAAGGAGCTTGAAGCCCGGGGTATGACAATTGTGCTCGTTTATATGGTGAATGAGCATATCGCAAAGGAATATTTGAGCAGCTATGGCCTTGATGATCTGCCTCAGGTAAGCGATCCGGAAGAGATATTTTATAAGCGCTTTCAGTTGCGCCGAGGCAGCTTTTCGCAGTTGTTTGGGTTGAAAGTGTGGTCGCGATGGATAGAGCTTGGCTTTAAAAAGAAGCTCTTTAATACCAAACCAGAAGGAGATGTAGCCCAAATGCCCGGAATTTTTCTGCTCAATCAAGGTCGGGTGGTGCAGCAATTTATTCATCAATCCGTAGCCGATACCCCTGATTATTCAGTCTTCTTGTCGCATAACGCCATTCGCACCAACGATTGACAAATGCTTATTTTTGTGCAGATTCGCGTGACTGCACAAAGAAAATATGACCTCCGCTTTCTGTTCAGAAGGTATGTCCTGATCGTTGTGGATGTATTGCTGATTCTTACCGCATTATTTCTGTATATTCGGTTTTTTCATCCTTCAGCACTCCAGTCGTATCATACGTTTTATGACAATCTCCTCTGGGTAGTAATGATCGTTACCCTTTGGTTTATTTATTCCTACATTTTCAATCTCTATAAATTAAGTAATGTCGATCGCGCCAGGCTGACCATCAGAAATACTGTGCTCACAGCTGCGCTAACCGGATTGACTTATTTATTCATTCCTTATTTAAGTCCTACGCTGCCATATTCAAGAACCCCTGCATTTGTATTAATCGGTGCCATGGTGGTTTTGGTTTTATTATGGCGATTGTGCTATGCTGTATTTCTGAAGCATCCGATTCTAAATAAAAAAGCGCTGGTTGTAGGAGCAGGGTATACCGGTCGTGAGATCGTGCGAACACTTTTGCAGGATCCTGCAATCTATCACAAGACAGCATACAAAATTTATGGATTTATTGATGACGACCCTGCAAAAACAGGGAAGGAATATGATGGATTGAAAGTATTAGGTAAATCGGATATGTTGCTCAAGTACGCAAAGCGATTGGATGTGAATGAAATCATTCTCGCTGTGCCTGAGCGGGAAGATATCAGTGCCGAATTATACGCCACTCTTATTAATCTCGAACACTCCGGTATTCAACTGATGCAAGCCACTGATATCTACGAGGAGCAAACAGGGAAGGTGATGATTAAAAAGAAGGGAGAAACTTACCACATCACCAATCCATTCAGCATAGTACACAAAGACAATTTTTATGCATTGCTCAATCGCGTGATCAATATTATTTGTGCCTTACTGGCAGGTGTAGTATTTATCTTGGTGTTGCCTTTCGTTTGGCTTGGCAACTTGATTAGCAGTCGCGGCCCTTTATTTTATTCTCAGGATAGAGTAGGGGAGAATAATAAACCATTTAGCATCATTAAGTTCCGCACCATGATTGTGGATGCTGAAAAACATACGGGTCCCAAATTTGCCGATCGCAATGATCCTCGTATTACACGAATTGGCAATATTCTGAGAAAAACGCGTTTGGATGAATTGCCGCAATGCTGGAATATTTTGCGCGGCGACATCAACCTGATAGGCCCAAGACCGGAACGCGATTTTTTTGTGCAGGAATTGAGTAAGCAGATTCCATTTTTCTCGCTGCGATCGGCGGTAAAACCCGGACTTACCGGATGGGCACAGGTGAACTATCATTATGCAAATAATTTCGATGATACACTCGTGAAATTGCAATATGATATGTACTATATCAAACATCGCAGCCTATATCTGGATATGGTGATCATTCTGAAAACTATTGGCGTGATGATCAAATTCAAAGGTACCTGATGGAGCCTGAAGCGCAACAAGTAAAATCCTCTATCGGTCATCGCATTTATTTTGTGCTGATATGCGGTATTGCATTATTAATTCCATTTCATAATATCCTGCCATCGCCAATGTTGATATTGACGTTTCTGTCGATTTTGATCACCGGTGAGTATGCCACTAAGTGGAAAAGGATTACAAGCAATAAACGTTTCTTGTTATTCGCGGCAATTTATATTCCTGCTGTTTATGGATATTTTCTTTCTTCAAATACAACAATCGCCGGGCATGACCTGCAAGTGCGTTTGTATGCATTACTGATACCTATATTTTTCACCCTCGCCGGTCCGCTTTCGAAAAAAGAATTGCGACGATTATTATCATGTTATGTTATTTCAAGTGTATTGTTTGCATTAACAGCTATAGTAGTTGCTATATGGCGATATCCGGATATCGGCGCACAGGCATTTTATTATAAAGAACTTGTATCGTTCACATTTATTCATCCGTCATATGCAGCAATGTTTCTTGTTTTTGCAGTGATGTTGGTGTCGGCGGAATTGGTTACTAGGTGGGAAGAAATTACCTCAGGCAATCGCATAATTTATATACTATTTATGTTATTGCTTTCCCTGATTGTATTGCTGCTTACTGCAAAACTGGCGATAGCATGCTTATTTATAGTAATTTCTCTGGCAGTTTTTGTTTGGGGGAAGAAAAATTATAATACGACAAAGGCAATATTGATTTTAATAAGTCTGAACATTGCGATGTTTATTGCTATGATGATGTTGCCTTACACGCGAGAACGCATGCAGATGCTATTACATTACAAAGAGACCAGCTATAGTAATAGTGTCGATTCCCGTGAACAAATTTGGCACTCCGCTATTCAGGTTGCATCCGATCATTTGATCGTAGGCATAGGTACAGGCGATGCTGAAGACATGTTAGTATCACAGTATGCTGCGAATCAATTTGAAACCGGTGTTCAAGAGCGATATAATTGTCATAATGAATATCTGCAGGTCCTCGTAGACACCGGCCTGCCTGGATTAATCTTCTTTCTACTGGTATTAACAGGCTGTTTTCGATTGGCTTTTATCGATAAAAACTACCTCTGGATGGCCTTTCTTTTGTTGTTTGCCATCAATATCATCACCGAAAACATGCTCCGAACTCAGAGTGGCATCGTTTTTTTTAGTTTCTTCAATGCCTTGCTGGGACTGCATTCCGGGCGAAAACAGGCGGGCGTTTAGCACTTTTTAACAATTTTTTTTGCGGCTTCTGTAACTTTTTATGGGGGCAGTTCGCCATATGTTCGTATTTATCAAAACAACATCAAACAAACTATACAAACAGAATATTATGAAAACCTTAGCTACACTCATCATCCTCTTCAGCACAACACTTGTATTCGCAGGAAACGATAAAAATATCAGCGATCGCGAAAAAGCAACTGTAATTAATAATGTAACGCAAATTGTTACGAATCAAGACGTGGTAAGCGCACTTGGTGTAAGCGGTCAGGCAGATGTAACACTTGCTGTTGACGAACAAGGTGTGATTCACGTTGCTGAAGTGCAGGCAAATAACTTTCTTTTGGAATACCATATCCGCCAAAGTATTGAAGGTGCAAAAATGATTGTAGAAGACTCGCTGGTAGGTAAAACTATCAACTTCTTCATGAATGTAGTGCAACCTAACGAATGATCATGACGATGGATAATATACGGTTAAAGTAACGTCATCCACTTTGACCGTCAAGACCCTCTACGGAGGGTTTTTTTTATTATATTGGTATCAGGTATCAAGTATCAAGTATCAGGTATCAAGTATCAGGTATCAAGTATCAGGTAAAAAATGCACGATTCACGATTCACGATTCACGACTCACCACTCACCACTCACCCACTCACCCACTTTAACTTTTCCTTAAGTAACCTTTCTGTCATTTCTACGCCTTAAGGAAGTATTTAATTATTCATTCATCAAATATCATACTATGCGTAACGTATTATTAACCCTGCTACTAAGTGGTATAATGACTGCTGCATTTGCTGATAATCAAAACGAAATATGTTCTTCAGATCCAATGCGTGAAACTATTGCCAATATGATTTCGCATGAAACACCTTTCACCGAATTCGATCTAGAAGGAATAGTGAGCATTCAATTTATGGTAGATGATCAGCATGTTATCCATGTCAAAGGTATTTCCGGTGGCAATACATTTTTGATAGATCATGTTTTAACCTCCCTTCAAAACAAAGTATTGCATTGCGACTGTGTGAACGCCGGTACATTATATACCTTAAAGCTGCAGTATGTGCAGTATTCATAAGTAAATTTTTCATGTTGTAGATCAGGAGCCTGCATGTGCGGGCTCTTTCTTATTTTTACATCTATGACCGGCACTAGGAAAAAATGGCTCATCGGTATAGGCATTGTGCTGCTTGTGGGAGGCGTTATAGTTGGTATTATCGGCTACTCGTTATACAACAAAATCATGGCGCCAAATGTCAAAGCCGATAAAGAAGCTTCTGTTTTCGTTTATCATGGCGACAACCTCGATTCCATAATCGCAAGATGCGCCAGGCAAAACCTATTGCGTTCGCCGGAAAATTTCAGATGGTGGGCTCAACGTCAGGGATTAGATAACTTGCTCAAACCGGGGCGTTACGCTGTTTCAAACGGCATGTCGACACGCGAATTAGTCAATTTACTGGCAAGCGGGCGACAAACACCTGTGAAAGTTACCTTCAATAATCTCCGAACAAAATATGATCTGGCAGGAAGAATCGCGCAACAATTGGAACCTGATTCATCTGACATCATAGCATTTTTCGATACTACCACCATGTTTTCATCCGTAGGACTGAATAAAGAAAATTTCATGACAATCTTTATTCCTAATACCTATGAATTGTACTGGACATCAACGCCTTCGGAATTTGTTGCCAGAATGATCAAGGAGCACGATGTATTCTGGAATGCAGATCGCTTGAATGCAGCTAAGGAAATCGGACTCAGTCCCGAACAAGTATACATCTTGGCATCTATCGTATATTCCGAAAATGAAAAAGCTGCCGATGAAGCTCCGAGGATTGCCGGCGTTTACATGAACAGATTACAGAAAGGTATGAAACTGGAAGCCGATCCTACGGTAAAATTCGCCATCGGTGATTTTACCATTAAAAGAATTCTGTTTGCTGATTTGGAGATTGATTCGCCATACAATACTTACAAATATCCGGGTCTTCCTCCGGGTCCTATTCACATGCCTCCAATCGCCTACATTGATGCCGTGTTGCACTACGAACATCACGATTATATTTTCATGTGTGCCAGTGGCGATGGTTCAGGATATCACCTGTTTGCTAAAACGCTGGCAGAACACAATCGCAATAGAGATATTTATATCCGCACCCTGAACAAGGCTGGAATTAAAAGATAAGGCATTCCAAAAAAAATCCCGACCTTGTTGATCGGGATTTTTTTTGAATATTATTTTATTAATGGCTGTCGGCCAGTTGGAAAATACGAGATAAATTAAATCCGAAGCGTACTTCAGCTTTCGACCATTGTCCCTTTGTATCCAGAAGAAATGCGCGTTCATTCATACCTACACAATTGCTGAAATGCAACTGGAATACGTGACCACCGGTTTCAATATCAACACCAATGCTCAAAGGATTTACGGCAGTGCTATCGTTATTATTGAACACATAAAAATAATCGCCGGTGAGTGCAATACGACGTGTAACCTTCACGCGACCACCTACGCCTAATGAATAAATATCACTTGGGTCTGCATCATAGATTACGAGGTTGCGATGCAAAAATGTTGGTGAAAGCTGGAGGGTAATGCTCTCATTGAATTTTCTTCCAATCACAAGTTGGTTGTAAAATGCAAGTCGCGAAGTAAAATAATTGGTCACAGATGTATCAGCCCATTTCATTCCGTTGCAGGTCACGCCGCCAACGTACACCAATGAAAAGGGCATCACCTTAGCGCCGGTAGATTGTTGTAGGATACGATATTTTACAAATCCATCGAGCTCTTTTTGAGCTGTAGATCTGCCGACACCTACTGATAGATTTTTTAGGATGCCATAGTCAAAACCCATACGCATGCTCGCTTGATCAAGGCCAAAGAATTCATAAGCTCCACCGCTCACTTCGCCAAAACGGTGAAGGATACGGAAATCAAGTGCCCCTTTCGGGATCATCTCCATCGACTGTCCATTGATTACGCGCGAAGATTTAAAGGCGTTTTTTACATACTCAGTTGTAGTTGAGTCATCGCCCAGCATGCTCAATAAGTCATCCTGAGCTTTTGCAGTTGCGTTCAGTCCTACGAGAAGGAGCAGAACAATTAATAATTTTTGCATTGGTTGGTATTTGAGGAAACAAAAAAAATTCCTGAACAAAGATATGTTCAGGAATTTAAAAGTTTTACTGTGGGAGTGGTTCCAGTGCGAGGTCGACGGTAATGGTTACCTCTTTACTGATATTTGCTGCCACCAGCGAAGGAATTGTGATATTATAGTCGGATAGCAAGACCTTGAATGTCGATTTTGCTGTCACCTTGCCGTTTTTCACGGTGAAGGTGCCTGTAGTGGTAACAGGCTTTGTAACACCATGCATGGTAAGGTTTCCTGTAACATTTGCGGTATAAGTGCCATCTGTAGTGAATTTGATATCACTTAAATTCGAGATGGTTCCTTTGAATGTTGCTTTTGGATAAGTATCACTTTCAACATAATTCTCGTTGAAGTGCTCTTCCATCAGTGCTTTTTCAAATTCAAACGATTTCATCAACACTGCAAATTCCATTGCACCGCTTTTGGTGTCGATAACAGCCGTAACCTTTTTGTTAACTGCAGCGATCTTTTCCATGTCGGCAGTGGCATCAAAATTTATGGTGCCTGTTTTCGTGTAGATCTTGCCTTGCGCCTGAACAAAACTCAGGAACATCAATTGCACAGCGAAAACCATTACTACCTTTCTCATCATCATATTCATTGTTTTATTGTTATTTTTTAATAGCACATCTATTCATTAATACATCAGTTCCAAGCATGGTTTGAGCACCATTGCAGAAACCCTGGATATTTAAAGCATCACCTTCTTTAACGGTATCTAGACCACTTTCTTCATTCGACATGGTGCATACAACATTGCTCATGTCGCCATCGCCGGCAAGGGTGATGGTATAAATTCCTGCATCATCTTTTTCAACACCCCTAACGGTTCCGCTTATGAGCATGGGCTTAGCATTATATTTTGTTCCTGAGCCCGCTTCATCATCAGTAAATGCCTTTGTAAGATCGGCAGCAGTCATGGTGAATTCTGCCTTCATATCGCCTGCGCCCTTAGGTTTGCGGTTGTATTGCTGCATGCCGTACCAAAAGCCAATCCCGCCAAGGATTACAACAACAAGCAGTATAATTTTCCAGTTCTTTTTCATAGTTGGGTTTTTATGTGTTAAATGTTATTACAAGTATCGTGCCTATTGATGCCAGGTACCTTGCATTGATTGGCGGGTCAAAGTTACAACCCTCTGTGCAAGCCATCCTTAGACACTTTTAGCTGATTTCCGTGTTTTTTAAGGGATTTGGGTTCCTTTTATGCCTTGTAAACGTAAAAATGAGCATTTTGGTTCCTTCTGAGACGGAGGTAAATTGTTGATTTAGAAGGGGTTGGGGGGTGAGTGGGTGAGTTTACCTCGCCGAACAGGCGGGTGGTTGAGTTTACCTCGCCGAACAGGCGGGTAGGTGAGTTTAACCTCCGAGCAGATTGGTCGTGAGAAAGGGGCGATAGTTGCATTGCGCCTTTGCATCTTTGCGTCTTCGCGCGAAAAAAGGGTTACTGATTGTTTGGTGATCCTGAAGGATAATAGTTCTTCATCACTTTGCCTGTCGAAGCTATCTTCTATTGAATCGTTTTGAATTACAATTATCCTTCCAAAAGTATTTTCATTTTTTCATTCATGGCGATAAACTTTTGAAATGTATCCAGGTATATTTTTTCGCCATAATGTTTCCCGAATAACCCATGCCAATATTCACCTTGCACAAAACGTATTTGATCGTCATTTATAGGTTCAATTATAAAATAATGTTTGGCACTAAAAATAAAACCCAATGATCCACCCCAGGATAGTTTTTTTTCCGGCTCTAACTCTAAAACAAATGCCGAGAATTGATCTGCAGTAGAATCCGCATCGATGGTGGTTACTTTAATTTTTTCCTTCAAAGCGATTTTACCCTCAATTTTTAAAATATAAGGATGCCAGCCTGAATAGGCATCAAAATCGGTAAGTAATTTCCATGCTTCAGCTGAAGGAGCGTTGATGATTATTTCTGTCCGGATTTCTTTGGGAGTGCATATTGTTTGTCCGCAACCGGATTGTGGAAATGATATAATGCCTGATACAGGTAAACTAAGTGCAATAATAAATTCGCGCATAATATTTTGAAGTCAGGAGTTTTGCTGATTTCAAATGTAGCTAAATATTGGGGAGCTTAAGGGGCGTGACTTGAACCTATCATACGGCAGGCAGGCCCGCAAAAAGGTTACATTGAAGATAATTCTACGCGAGAATTAATTTAAGTACCCGGGGCGGGACTTGAACCCGCACGGACATTACTGCCCACAGGATTTTAAGTCCTGCGT
>JAIBBA010000221.1 GCA_019694895.1 Chitinophagales bacterium | reverse complement strand
GCAAATAGGATCTAGAGACTGTGCGAAAATTCTAGTTAAATAAAATACAGTACAAAACAGCACTGTCATAGGAATGCGGCGATTAAATAAAAGTGGGGCTTTCATAATTTTACAATTTTTAAATATTTGTGAACAGAATTAGTGTAAAAGTCGAATATATATAATCCAGACCTGAGGTCTGAGAAATTCATTGATGAATATTGGTTATCTATGGCTGTGTTTATAATTAAGTTCCCTGTAATATCAAATACCCTTAGTAAAGAATTGGTTGTGTTATATGGTGCTGCGATATGAAGTTCGCTATTAAATGGATTTGGCCATAAATTGAAAATTAGCTCCCCTGGATTTGAAATATTAGTATGAATATAATCGCAAGCTAATGCTGAATCAGCTTGGAAGTATCCAAATTCAACATCGTAATAACATCTGAGAGGCCCTCCTTTATAATAGTCAAATAAACAATTTTCAGGGTTTGGAAATAAAAAATTTAATGACCCAAGTCTTTCAATAACTGGTTGAATCCCGAACCCCCAATAATAATCTAGGACAGAATTGGAATAAAATTCAAATAAATTGAAAGTATTAATTGTAATATTTGAAATACTATCAATAGAAATTATTCCAGTCGAATCACAAATCCCGTCTGATGATACACCCGCAACTTCCCAATTATCACCAATTAATGCGTTAAAATCATATAATTTGTAAAATTTGCCAAATACATATTGATAAACTTTGTCGCTGTCTGAATAAATAAAATACCTTCCGTTGGACGTGATATTTATTTCTGGGTCAATCTCAGAAATGTCTTTTGTATATTTTATAGAAGACAGGATTCTGCAATTTTTATCAGCTATTAAAGTATCTCCAACTACTTCTAAGGTTGTATATCCTTCTATAGGTGAATTATTGTAATCGTACCACCATTTTGCTCCAACTGGAGCAAAATTATTAGTTTGAGAAAAAAGAGTTATGCTTAAAATTAAGAAAGTTATAAGTATCGCATTTCCTTTCATTTCAATGAGTCTAAAAGATTATATTGTTAAACTGAAAATTAAAAAACTGCTATGATGTAGAGGGATGATATGCTTTCATACGATGAGAATTTGAGGATTTAATATAAAAATATTCTACTCAATCGAGAATTCCAAATTTTTTGAGGTTTTTTTTCAACAAGGGCTTTTTATCAAAAGTTTGATAAAAGGCCCTTGTTGAACACACTTATGCGAAGGGCGTTCATAAATAAAAGGACATTGTTACTTCTGACTCATATTGGACATTCCGCTTAACAAGACCTTATTTGAATTATTTCTTCCTGTATATTGCTACTAAATTCAGTGATTTTATCTAATCTATGAAATTATTACTATTAAGTTTTAATAATCGTTATGTAATGGTTAATTTTTAATAGTGATTTAACGGAAAACCGTTAATCAATTTAATAAATTACATATATGAATATATGGTGACAAATTCATGTTTCCAAATGGTATAGTGTGAACCAACTGTTTTTCAAT
The DNA here is from genome assembly GCA_019694895.1 of Chitinophagales bacterium. GTDB lineage: Bacteria > Bacteroidota > Bacteroidia > Chitinophagales > BACL12 > UBA7236. The sequence continues at coordinate 1,864 of JAIBBA010000221.1, read as the reverse complement.
GCAAAATGCTACTTCTATTTAGCGAAACAACATTTCAATATAGTGAAGTGCATTTGATGCGGTCACCCTTCATTTCTGTGTTCATGAGTCATAAAAGAAAGCCTGCACCATTTTCAGATAGCAGGCCCTTGTTGAACACATCTAAGGGAAGTGTGTTCATTAATAAATGGGTAGTGTCACTTCTCACTCACATCAGCCACAGGGCCAATTTCTTTCTTCACATCAGCAATTTGCTGATTCAAAATGTAATCAACTGCCCGTTGTGCTTTAGAACTGGTAAATAGGATAAACCGTCTGTCTTCTTTCAGTTTCTTGAGCCATCCGGCAATGTAGGCCACATCATTCTCAAAATGCTTTAATGGCTGATGTAATTTTGAGTTATGTAATTTTTCGCGCAAAGGCGCAAAGGGGCAAAGTCGCTAAGCCGGTATGAATCTTGATACTTGATTCTAGATACTAGATACCCGCCAGAGGCGAGGCGAGCTTGACTCTAGATACTAGATACCCGCCAGAGGCGAGCTTGGCTCTAGATGCTATTAAAATTGTCTGAAGAAATTCATTTACATTTTTCTCAATACACACTCCCAATCATTGGCGTAAAACCTGTCAATTTTATCCAGGGCTTCTTTTGTGATGAGTGGTTGTTTGGAAATAAGGGCATTGGGAATGAGGTAGGCAGAATACAAAACGATATAGCACATCCACATGCGCGGTCGGCGGCGTATCCATTTTCGCCAGCGTGGGAGTGAAGGGTCCTGAATTTTTTTGCTGAATAAATACTTCCCTACCTGCAACATCCATTTCAATTGCTTCTCACTGTAGGATGCATGATGTTTATCAAATGAGATAGCATTGATGTCTACCTGCACTCCAATGTAATTTGCCATGGCAAGTACAAATTCTTTAGGATCTTGTTTGAGTTGATCGTAGGTTAGGATTAAGGGTGGATGAGCAAAATATTTTTGCAAAATCTCGATTTTGGGGAAAAGAAAAACATCATCCCTTTTCCAAAATCCATTATCGTGTTCCACATCAAAAAATTCCTCAAAAGTGAAACAATAGCCATTTTTTAGAAATCGTCGATATTGCGAAGCTATCCATTGAGCGTTTGTACGCATCACAATGATGGCATGCGTATCGGGTCGCACTGCTGCAAATGCACTCACTTCTCGTTCAAGCTGCCGGTCCATTTCCCGTGAGATCAACACCTTGTCGTATATGGTATTCACTACCGCCTTTCGCCATTGGGTATATGCGGTTGGGTGGATGTAAAGCACGCCTTGAAACTTACCGAATACCTTGTTTTGCAACCAGGTACTGGCAGTTTTTCCCAAACCTACGTGGAAATACACTTCAGGGACCTTCCGGCTATCCATCGACGGCGAAATTCAGCAAAATAAGGGGTGCACGCAAATCAAAGGCTGTGCATAGCTCCGGTTTGGTGTCAAAGCCTTGTCAAATTGGGCGATTTGACGCCATGATTGCACGATTTCAAGTATCTTCGCTGTGCAAAATATGAAAAGATTATTTACTTCTCTCCTTACGCTGATGAGTGTTTACGCCCTTTCAGGACAATCGGGCACCATCCGCGGATTTGTTTACGACATTGAAAATGGTGAACCGGTTCCCTTTGTGAATGTGATTGTGATGCAATCGGATAATATTGGGGCTGCCTCCGATGAGAACGGGTTCTTCTCAATACCTGAAGTACCTGTTGGTGCGCAGCGACTTATCCTCACCTATATCGGATATGATACACTCATTCATCCAATTACAGTTGAAGCAGGTCAGATTTATAATGTGAAGCTCAATATGACCCAATCGGGGATCTCTTTGAGTACAGTTACTGTTTCGAGCAAGGTTA
>JAIBBA010000017.1 GCA_019694895.1 Chitinophagales bacterium | reverse complement strand
TGCAAGTGTGCAGGTTTGCAAGTGAAATACAGATGTGTTCATTTGCTTGTGTGTTCTGGTTGGAAATTTAAGTACGTTGCTGAAGGTATTTCGCCCCCTTACTCTCCGAACTTACTATGAAGAATACTTGTGGATGGCTTCGTAATCCTTTTGTACTTTGCCGTCGATAAAACGATTTTGTATATTTATTGATGTTCTTTTAAGGGAGACATGGTTGAAAGTAAATAAATATAATTCTCGAAAGTGCTATGGTTTTACGCCAAATAACCGAGCGTACGGCTTCACAGCTTTTTTAATAAATCGGAATACTGCTGGTGGTGGACCTACCGGTATTGAATCAAATAATTCATCTAGCACGCATATTTTAGCAAACATCTTCAAAGTAAGGTTTTTGCTTGTCATCAGTGGATACAATTGATCCAATGAATAAGCAAATTCAACGGGTATATGATCTTCCGGGAGCTGTGGGCGGAGGACTACTTCCTTGTCAGTCTGATTGAATATCTTATGGAAAACGCCGGCAGGGAGATTTACACGTTCACCTTCGTGTATTTGCACAACTTCGCCATTAATTTTCGCACTTAAAGTTCCTTGTACCACTTGAATGGTCTCAGGCATTTGTTCATGCATATGTTCCGGCGGACCCGGTGCAAAAGGCGCAAATCTTAACTCGCAATATACTTTATTATCCTCCTGGCGTATGATCGTTTGTGTTATCCCTTCTCCCTTAGACGAATATGTTTGTCCGGGTTTAAAGTAGTTAGAAAGATCGGGTTTTTTTAAAGGAAAAAATACATTATAAACGACCGGGAGCATTATTATGCCCAAGGCAATGATTAAAATTATCATAATGTTATGAGTTTTGTTGGCTTGTCAAAAATAATCAATAAGATTTCCTATCTGCTAATAAATTATTTTATACCTGTAGCGTAAACATTATCTGCTCTAGTGCCTCGCGTCGAATATGGACCATCGTAGATAATTGAAATTGGTAAGCAATACCCTTTTCCGATTACATCCAAACAGCTCCTTATAAACACTTCCCCGATCACGTAGATTTTTTGATCAAATATGGCTATGTATGAATTAACTTTTAATCGGAATAATTTGCCATGCATCATCTTTCGATGACCGCAACGCATGATGACCGACAGGAAGGATTTCCAATTCGAGAAGTGTGGGGTCTAATTCTAATGCCTCAAAATATGTTATTATTTTAGCATTAGCCATTGTATGCGCTTGTATTCCACACATAAATTGCCAGTCGCCATCATGGTCGTGGGATACCAAAAGTATAGGGAGTTCCCTATTCAATACATGATCGCAAGTAAAACACGCGGTTTGCGGGGACTCGGGTTCAAATATAATTTCCATGTTATGGTAAAGGTCTTTAAATTAGCATAAGCTTGCAAGTGGAATGCAGTTGTGTTCATGTGCTATTGAGTTCGGGTGTTTTTGTGCGAAATGCTACGTGTTCATGTGGTTGTGTGTACAGGCTCTTTGCAGCCGAAAATAACCAGTACCCAAACTGTATACCAGAATGCCGAAAATGCGTATATTGGTTTTGTCACCGGGGGCTTTTTAAATAGTTTTTTTGGGGAAGTAAATACCGATTAAAATAGTTAGTTTGTGCATACAAATTGACTCCAAGATTAAATTTATTTTCGAGACGCGTATTTCTCCATTTCTTTTTCTATGTCGGATTTAAACTGCTGTAATTTAATTTCATTTTCAGGACCTAAATCCAGCGATGCTCTGCCAACCGGAATTGGTTCATTTACTCGTGGGGCAGAAATTAAGGTGTCATTTACTATTACAGCAATTTTTTTACCTTGGGCTTCTGTTGTTTCGGCAAACCATAGGTCTGTTCCCATTTTGTCGAATTGGAGTGACAATACCTTATGACCATAATACCCTTTAGCCATTTCTATTGACTTAAAGTGCTTTACTGAAATAACGGGAGTGGGAATAACATAGTATGTGGCAGTATCATATAATTGTGTGCGCTTTAAGCCTTCATTATTGTTGCTTATTCTGTAAAATCCTGTGATCAGGAAGGTATCTTGAATGACATATTCCGGTTCGGTGTTTTCGATATGTTTTGATGCATTGCTAAAGCCACTGCAGGAAGATAATAAGCATCCAATGAATAACAGGAGAAGGGCATTTTTCATGAGATGAAAATAGCTGTAATGTTTTATAGATAAAAGGATATTTGGATTTTTGTATAAACATGCGACCCCTACGGGGTCGATTGATGTTGTGTGTGGTTCTGGGGTATAAATGTGCGACCCCTACGGGGTCGATTGATGTTGTGTGTGGTTCTGGGGTATAAATGTGCGACCCCTTCGGGGTCGATTGATGTTGTGTGTGGTTCTGGGGTATAAATGTGTGACCCCTACGGGGTCGATTGATGTTTCGCGGTAATTTTTTTTGATTTGATTGAACCTAAAAGGTTCAAAAGAATTTGCAACAATCTCATTTTCTTGCTACCCCTCAAGCTTACTGCCTATCAATCAATAAAGAACCACCTCCCCCAAATCCCGAAGGGATTGCCTGTTAATACATTCCCCATGCATGTAACCCCCCGACCCCGAAGGGGTCGCATATTTATGGCCCCGGTGGATTGAAATAGCATTGTGTATCTGAGATCATCGACAGCGCATGCCATGATGCCACTTCATCTTCATTTTATTGCGTTAGGATGCATGCTTTTCTAGCCCCGATTGCAGCGAAAACCCCACAGGCACGACCGCAGGGAGTGCCGAGGAGTTGCAGCGAAAAGCGGGTGTGGAGCTCCGGGCGGACTATGAATGATGTGCTCCTGAATAGAGCGTTTATTTCATAAAGTGTTGCAGAGATTGCGCATAATCGGTTAGTCGGCTGATTGGCTGATTGATTTATGTGAACATCCTGTTTACAGTGTTGTTCTTTGGCCTAAAGCCTTGTCTATAAATCGTAACTTTGTGCCCTAATTCAATTGTTGCCAGTGAAACTTCGCATAAACACCTCCGAAACCTTTGCCCAGCGCCATATTGGGCCAAATTCTAATGACGTGCAGGCTATGTTGCAGGCTATTGGGGCTGATTCTATCGACAGCCTTGTGAATAAGACCGTACCGGAAAATATTCGCCTGAAGCGCCCGCTCAATATCAGCGCGCCTTTGAGCGAATATAACTACCTCAAACATCTGCGTAATCTGGCTTCGAAAAATAAGGTTTTTCGCACCTATATCGGCATGGGTTATTATAATACCATAACACCCAGTGTAATCCGCCGCAATATTTTTGAAAATCCGGGTTGGTATACGCAATATACGCCGTATCAGGCCGAAATTGCTCAAGGTCGCCTCGAGGCGCTGCTGAACTTCCAGACTATGGTGAGCGACCTTACCGGTTTCGAGATAGCTAATGCGAGTCTGCTGGATGAAGGAACGGCCGCTGCTGAAGCGATGATCATGTTCTTCCATCATAAGAACAAAAAGGATGTAACATCACCCAAGTTCTTTGTGAGCGAGCTTTGCTTCCCGCAAACAATTGAGATCATCCGGGCAAAAGCCGAACCGCTTGGTATAGATGTAGTTGTGGGTGATCACAGAAATGCGCAAATCGACGATACCTACTTCGCTGCCTTGATGCAGTATCCTGCCGGAAATGGTATGGTGTTCGATTATACTTCATTCATCGCCCATTTACATACGCACAACGTTTCTTCAATTGTTGCCGCTGATATATTGTCGTTGGCAGTATTGCAAACGCCTGCTGCCATGGGTGCCGATTGTGCTGTTGGCAATACACAACGCTTTGGTGTACCGATGGGATTTGGTGGTCCGCATGCCGCATATTTTGCTACTAAAGATGCCTTCAAACGCGATATTCCCGGTCGTATCATCGGTGTGAGCGTTGATCGCGATGGTCGCCCCGCATTGCGCATGGCATTGCAGACACGTGAGCAACATATCCGTCGCGAAAAAGCGACCTCTAATATTTGTACGGCTCAAGCCTTGCTGGCTATTATGGCCGGTATGTATGCTGTTTATCATGGTGCAGATGGCATCAGACAAATTGCGGAGAAAGTGCATGGACTTACAACTGTGTTGGATAACGGGTTGAAGCAACTTGGCTTTACACAATCAAATGCACAATATTTTGACACCGTTCATGTTGCCTGTGGTTCATTGAGTGGCCTCGTGCATCAGCATGCCATTGCAAAGCACATGAATTTCTACTATCATCAAAACGGCGATGTTCAAATAACACTCGATGAAACTACCGAATTGAGCGACGTGCAAGATATTTTATCTGTATTTGCAGAGGCTAAGGGAGGTGCAACTGTTGCATTGCCATCGATTGATAGTTTGCAATCATCGTTGCCGGCTTCTTCATTACGCGAAGATGCTTATTTACAACATCCGATTTTTAATACTTTTCACAGTGAGAGTGAAATGATGCGCTATATCAAGCGTTTAGAAAATAAAGATCTTTCATTAACAACTTCGATGATCCCTTTAGGCAGTTGTACGATGAAATTAAATGCAGCATCAGAATTATTGCCTATAACATGGCCTGAATTTTCAGCGATACATCCTTTTGTTCCCGCTGAACAGGTGGAAGGATATTTACATATCATAAAAGAACTTGAACAGGACCTTTGCGAGATCACACGTTTCGACGGATGCAGTCTGCAACCAAATTCCGGAGCACAGGGCGAATATGCAGGGTTGATGGTGATACGTGCTTATCACATTCATCACAATCAATCGCATCGGAATAAAGTGCTCATTCCTGCCAGTGCACATGGCACCAATCCTGCCAGTGCTGTGATGGCGGGTATGGATGTGATCGTAGTAAAAAGCGATGCCGAAGGTCATATTGATATGGATGATTTGAATGCACAGGCTGAATTACATAAAGACGATCTTGCTTGTTTGATGGTTACCTATCCAAGTACGCATGGTGTATTTGAAGAAACAATCATGCAGATATGTAATATCGTTCATCAACATGGTGGCTTGGTGTACATGGACGGCGCAAATATGAATGCTCAGGTGGGATTAACTTCACCTGCAAAAATTGGCGCTGATGTATGTCACTTGAATTTGCATAAAACCTTTGCCATTCCACACGGAGGTGGAGGTCCCGGCATGGGTCCAATTTGCGTAAATGAAAAATTGGTTCCTTTCTTACCCGGACATCCATTATTTAAAACCGGTGGCATTAATGCTATCAAGGCCATTAATGCAGCACCTTTTGGAAGCGCAAGTATTCTGCTGATCAGCTACGCTTATATTAAAATGTTGGGTGGAGAAGGCTGCACGAATGCTACCAAATATGCTATTCTGAATGCAAATTATCTGAAGAGCAAATTAGATAAAGCTTACGATGTGTTATATCTCGGAAAAAGTGGATTTGTAGCACACGAATTTATCATTGATTTCCGCAAATGGAAGCATACTATCGGATTGGAAGTAGAAGATGTTGCAAAGCGTTTAATGGATTATGGTTTCCACGCACCAACGGTTTCATTCCCTGTTGCCGGCACATTGATGATTGAGCCAACTGAAAGCGAAAGCAAGGAAGAACTTGATCGTTTTGTAGAAGCGATGTTGGGTATCAGGTCTGAGATTGCCGCGTTGGAAAACGGAACTGCAGACAAATTGGATAATGTCCTAAAAAATGCACCTCATACTATTCGCGAAGTGTTGAGTGAACATTGGACTCATGGTTATTCCCGTGATGCTGCTGCTTTCCCTGCATCGTATATACGCGAGCGCAAATTCTGGCCTTCTGTTGCCCGTATCAATAATACACACGGGGATAGGAATTTGATTTGCACTTGTCCGCCGACAGAAGCGTATGCTTCCTGATGTAGTGAATAGCTAGTAGTGAGTAGTGGGTATTGGGTAGTGAGTAGTGGGACTGACCAAACTTTGCTGTAACTGCGTTACAGTTGGACGGGATTTTTTGCGCAAATCTTTGGGACACCCGGGCGCACTACACCAAACACAACTTGTAAGAAAAAATGAGTTGATTATTAATATATTTGAAACGCATAAAACAAAGCAATGAACAAGGGTCCAATATCACAATTTATTACGCATCATTACCGTCACTTTAATGCCGCTGCTTTAGTAGATGCAGCAAAAGGTTACGAAACCCATTTACTTGAAGGCGGCAAAATGATGGTAACACTGGCGGGTGCCATGAGTACCGCTGAACTCGGTATTTCTCTTGCCGAGATGATACGCCAGGGTAAAATTGACATCATCAGCTGCACCGGTGCCAACCTTGAAGAGGACATCATGAACCTGGTAGCGCATTCTCACTACAAACGCGTTCCTAATTATCGCGACCTGACACCTGAGCAGGAGTGGGAATTACTGGAACAAGGCTTAAACCGCGTAACAGATACTTGTATTCCTGAAGAAGAAGCATTCCGCAAAATTCAACATCATATTGCTGCAATATGGAAAGATGCTGATGCAAAGGGCGAGCGTTATTTTCCGCATGAGTATATGTACAAATTATTGTTGAGCGGTGTGATGCAAGCAGATTATGAGATCGATCCCAAAAATTCATGGATGATTGCTGCTGCAGAAAAAAATATTCCAATCATCGTTCCGGGATGGGAAGATAGCACCATGGGAAATATTTTTGCTTCCTATTGCATTAAGGGTGAAATGAAAACATCCACTATGAAATCCGGTATCGAATACATGATATATTTGAGCGAATGGTATCGCGCCAATTCATCCGGAAAGGGTGTAGGCTTCTTCCAGATCGGTGGTGGTATTGCCGGTGATTTCCCGATTTGTGTGGTGCCGATGATGTATCAGGATCTCGAATGGCATGATGTTCCATTCTGGAGCTACTTCTGTCAAATCAGCGACAGCACGACATCCTACGGTTCTTATTCAGGAGCCGTGCCAAATGAAAAGATAACTTGGGGGAAACTTGATATACATACGCCTAAGTTTATAGTTGAAAGCGATGCCACCATAGTAGCGCCATTAATTTTTGCATATATTTTAGGATGGTGATTTTAATCAATCATATCCAATTAACTTCCATCTAATTTTGCATCACCGGTTTGCTTTATGCATGCCGGTGATTTTTTTTGATTTTTAAAAGATAATATTATGGCAAGCGGATTACATTTCATTCCTGTGGAGGAGGCCTTACAGTGCATTAAATCCGGCGATCGTGTATTTGTTCATGGCAGTGCATGCACTCCAACGTATTTATTAAAGCACCTGGCAGAGCGACACAATGAGTTGCGCGATGTAGAGCTCGTTTTCATCAGTGTTTATGGCGATATGCATGTCGACAAACCTGAATACCGCGATAGCTTCAAACTCAATTCCATGTTTGTGAGCAACAGTATTCGTGCCGATGTGAATGAAGGTTATGCTGATTACATTCCTATTTTTCTGAGTGAAATCCCGGAATTATTCAAGCGTGATATTCTAACACTAGATGTAGCAATGGTACAAGTATCACCTCCTGATCGTCATGGATATTGTTCCTTGGGCGTTAGTGTCGACATAGCACGCACTGCTGTAAACAAGGCTAAATACGTGATTGCACAAGTGAATCCACAGGTTCCTCGTACGCATGGTGAAAGCCTCATACATTACTCGCGTTTCCATTGTATGGTATATGCAGATGAACCTATTCACGAAGCTGTTTTTGGAGAAAAAGTTGGACCTGCCGAGTTAAAGATTGGTGAATATATTGCCGGAATGATCGAGGATCGCAGTACCTTGCAAATGGGTATTGGTGCTATTCCTGATGCAGTATTAAAATGTCTTACTAACCACAAAGACCTTGGCGTCCATACTGAAATGTTCAGCGATGGGTTGGTGCCGTTATTTCATTCAGATGTGGTGAATAATAAATATAAAAAAGTGCATCCGAATACAACAGTCAGCGGTTTCGCATTGGGCACAAGGATGTTATATGATTATGTTGATGACAATCCGGCCTTCGAATTTTTAGATATTGACTATGTGAACGAACCAAGCGTTATCAAACAAAATCCCAAAGTTGTTGCCATTAATTCTTGCATCGAAGTGGACATCACCGGACAGGTATGCTCAGATTCAATTGGCACCTATCAATATAGTGGAGTAGGGGGACAAATGGATTTCATTCGCGGTGCTGCTTTGAGTGATGGTGGTAAACCTATTATTGCCCTGTCATCGCGCACTGCAAAAGGTGTTTCCCGTTTAGTGCCAATTTTAAAACCGGGAGCAGGTGTTGTTACCACCAGAGCGCATGTTCATTATATCGTAACTGAATATGGTATAGCCTATCTCTTCGGAAAAAATCTTCGCCAACGCGCCAAAGCCCTCATCGAGATCGCTCACCCTGATGACAGGGAGATGTTGCATAAAGCGGCTTTTGAGCGGTTTAAGATTTTTGTATAAATGTTTGGGTACGCGGCAAACTTCGCGCCCTTGCAACTTAGCGTCTTCGCGAGAAAAACGCACATACCATAAACAGTAAAAACCGTATAAAAAAACCTGCTAATAATCATCAGCAGGTTTTTTTCATTAAGCTATTAATTTGGTTATTCAAATTTGTATGACAAGCCGATGCCAAACACTTCTTTAAATTGTGTTTTAGGGCCGGTTCCGATTTGGACATCGTTTTCATCGTAAGTTGGAATGGCAATATCATGATCATACAACACCTGCACGAAAATGGTTGCAGCAATATATTTACTCACTTTAATATTAAGATTATTTTGGAGGTCAACATCGATGTTTGCACGATGATCGGCAATTGGATCGGTGTAGTTGTTAAATAAGGTAAGTTTGCTGCTGAGGCTGGTATTTTTTCCAAGTGAGGTATTTAATGCCGCGATCAATGAAGCACCAAATTCAGCACGTAGATTATCGCCGGTAGTCACACCATATCTGTTTTTATGATTCACCGTATCTGCTTCAAATGATGCGATAGTATCATCCATTACGAAGGTAAATTTTCCTGTTGCGGGCGACATGAACAAACTAAATTTCTCACCTTTGCCGGGCTTCCAGTCGAGACCTGCGGCTGCCGTAAGATATCCCGGTGACATGATTTTTGAAATCGGCACCAATGCATCAGGATCCGCTAAATAGTCATAACCGGGTGCAAATTGGGTAAGGAAATTCACCAATGCTGAATAATAGAAATCATCGGCAAACGCATAGCGACCGTATTTGCTATTTAATTCTATGCGGTCCTCATTCTTGCGAATATCAGCATAGTTGTTTGCAGTGATGAGTCCGTAATTCATGTTTAGGGTATTATCTAAAGTAGTAGTACCCATTTTGTAATTGGCATAGAAATTTGTCAGGATAGTACTTGACAAGTTGCTTTCACCCCCTGCTGCCCAATTGGTGAGTGATGTTTGGTTGAAGTTTAGAATAGCGCCACCACCTTTTTTCCAATTGGAGGTAGAGTCGGTTTGAGCAAAAACAGCAGCATTGATGGCTATAGCTGCTATAAGCGTACACATTTTTTTCATGATAGTAAGTTTATTATAAGCATCCCGCTATGGTCAATAATCAAGCCAAAAAAAATGCCCTCGCGGGTGGAAGGCATTTTTTTGTGTGTATGTTTATTTTTTGAGCAGGTCGCGAATCTCGGTCAACAATACCACGTCTGCAGGTGGTGCAGGTGGAGCTGCCGGTGCTTCCTCTTCTTTTTTCTTCATGGAATTCATTGCTTTCACCACCATAAACATTACAAATGCTACGATGAGGAAATAAATGACAGCAGATATGAAATCTCCGTATAATACAGCAATTTCAGGCTTGATAACTGTGCCGTCAGCAGCTTTCTCGGCGGCTTTAAGCCTGAGCTTCCAGGTTGAGAAGTCTTTTTGCACAATCAAACTTATGAATGGCATTACGATTCCCTGAATAAATGCTGATGATACAGCAGTAAAGGCGGCACCCATTACAAAACCGACTGATATGTCGATGAGATTGCCTTTCATGGCAAATGCCTTGAATTCTTTTAACATGCTCATGTGATAAAATTTTAGAGGTTAATATAAATTAATGCACGATTGGCATGCAAGGTGGAAAAACTTTGCGAAATAGACAAATGAGACATGTGGAAAAAACTATACGCGCGCCTTTGCGTGTACCGCATTCCGCACCATTTCCCGATGTTCAATGCCATCAAGCAAATAAACATCGCCTACAGCTTCAAAACCGTAGTCTATGTAGAATTTTTCTAAATAATATTGTGCCTCAATGCGAACAGGCACTTTGCCATAGCGGTCCTCGATAAAACTGATGGCCTTATCCATAACCTGTTTCCCGTAACCGGCACCGCGATGCTCAGGATGGGTGGCTACTCGCCCTATGGAAACCTCCGGGTAGCTCGTTCCGGGTTGCACAATTCTGCAACAGGCAATTACCCTGCCGGCGTCATCAACACCAAACAAGTGGTCGCAAAATTGATCCTTACCATCCACATCCAGATAGACACAGTTCTGCTCAACAGCAAATACTTCCTGCCTCAAACGCAAAATGCCATACAACTCCGAAATATTCAGTTGATGAAAACTCTTGATCTTCCAAAATAATTGTTCCATACCCGTCGCTTAACCTATAAACGCAAACCTGCCAAAAAAGGTTGTATCCCGCTTACTCATTTTTCCACATCTTGTGCGGTAATTTCCGGTTTTGCACAAAAAATGTGCCGATTTTACATCAAAAAAAGACCTGATCCGTTTTGAAGATCAGGTCTTTGTGTAAAAAATATGGGCAGTGTCCTATCCGCGCAAAATATTTTTTTCATTGTTGAAGAACCTCACACTTACCATCAATGCAATACCTGCATAAACAAATAATGCAAGATACGTCAATAACAACGGGCCCATTTCAACTGTTCCCGAAATTATTTCTTTAGCTCCCAGCGACACATTTAAAATCGGTACCAAAGCAGTCCCGTAATCTAATGTCACCCCGGGTAGCATACCAAATATTGTTGGAAACACAATAAATATCATCAATGGTGTGATCATGCTTTGTGCCTCTTTGAAGCTGCGAGCATATATCGATAACATTAATGTTACTGCTGCAAAGAATATGTTTAGCGGTAATAAAATCAATAGCATCATGGCAATAGAACCTGGTTCCATAATGCCATTCAGCAAGTCAGCAATTTGCGCAATACCACCGTCCTGTGATGCATCGGCACCAATCAATTTTCCCGACATGATGATACCTGCTATACTTGCCATAGCGGAAATAAATCCACTCAAAGTAACCGTAATCAGTTTACCTAAATAAATTTCCAGTCGCGATGCAGAGCTTACTAATAATGTCTCCAGGGAACCGCGCTCTTTCTCGCCTGCAGCAAGGTCAATGGCCGGATACATACAGCCTATCATGCAGAAAATGATGAAAAAATATGGCAGTATTCCGCCTATCATGCTCCCTATTTGTTCGCGTGAAGATGCCAGGTTGCGGGATACCGGTTTTGCAGGTTCAAGAATAGTTCCTGATAAATGATTATCCTCCAGCTTTTCCTTGATTAATTGTTGCTTATATGCATTGTTCAAATTCTCAATTATCGCAACTTCGAATTCATTATTCGTTGAGGTATAGAAATATTCGAAAGTGGTAGGTTCTAATTTCGCGATGGCAGAATCATATCCCGCAGGAAAATAATAGGCAACGTCAATGCTGTCGTTGTTGATCATCGTTTGTGCCGAAGTGGTATCTGCAATCTGCTTTATGCTCGTATTCGGCATACCGGCAACAAATTTGCTGAAGTGATTGGCATTGCCATTGTCGATGATGGCTATGCGAAGTGTTTCCTGTCCCGCCTTTTCTGTTTGACCGGCAACATATTTAGATATGCCGACAAAAATGGCAGGATATACAAAAAGCGGAATGATCAACATCACGGTGAGTGTGCGTTTATCACGCAGTATGTCTTTGATCTCTTTCTTAAATATGGTAAATACGTTTTTCATTTGTCATGTAGTTAAGGTGATCAGGCAGTTACATTTTCGTGTTCTTGTGCAATACGGATAAATTCATCCTCCAGAGTTGTTTCACGCATACCCGCTTTAAAATCAGTAAACAAGCCATTATAAATAAGATCTCCCTTGTAAATAATGGCAAGATCATCGGCAAGCATATTGACTTCACTCATGATATGTGTTGAAAATATCACTGTTTTATTGTCCTTTTTGCACTGACGAATCAACTCAATGATGCTTTTTGCCGCAATAACATCTAACCCTGATGTCGGCTCATCAAATACAACTACTTGCGGATCATGAATCATGGTTCTCGCAATGGAAACTTTCTGTTTCATACCGGTAGAAAATTTTCCTACACGACGATCGGCAAATTCATTTATTCCAAGCAAATCGAACAAATATTTTTTTCTGTCCTGTAACGTCTTTTCATCCATTCCATTCAATCGCCCGAAATAATCTATGGTTTCATTTGGGGTCAATCGGTCATATAAACCCGTAGATCCTGTAAGAAATCCGAGGCTGCCACGCACCTGCTCTCCTTGGGTAACGGTGTCGTAATTATTCACGATAATGTTACCTGAAGTTGGCTTCAGGATGGTAGCTATCATGCGCAGAGTTGTTGTCTTCCCCGCGCCATTCGGACCTAAAAGGGTGAAGATGCGTCCCGGTTGACAAACAAAAGAAACTTCATTAACGGCATTCACAGTTTTGCCACTGTGGTCCGCTCCCAGCTCTTTGCGTTGCTGACGCGATAATGAGAATGATTTAGAAACCTTATCTACGGTTATCATATGGTTTATTTTTCAGTGAGTTTAACAGGTGTAACTTGATATCCGGCTTGTTGAAGCAATTTCACAACTCCTTCAGGTCCGCCTAAATGTGCAGCACCAACTGCTACAAAGGTAGAGCCTTTTTTCGCAAGGTCGCCAATGATGGGAATCCATCGTTTATTCCGATCTGCTACCAACAGGTTAGCATAATCATGAAATTCCGGCGTTGCAGTAATGGTAACATTATACAGACTTTCAATGTCGCCGTTTTTATAATAACTTATCATCTCATCCAACCTGTCTTCAGAAGTAAATGATGAATCAGAAATTTCAGTCATCCAATCTACCTGTTCGGCATATGGCACGCTATCGAATATTTTGAGTTGCGATTCAAGTGTTTCTAAACCTGCTATTGGTCGGTGATCTTGCATATTGCGTTGCATGAAATGTAATTCATACGACTGTGCATTTTCACCCATTGATTCTGTGGTGAGCATTTGGTATGCAACAAAGGGTTTTAGTTGTATATAAGGTGTAAAATCTGCTTGCATACTATCGCGGAAAACAGATGTCATATATGCAATTTCCTCATCACTCGCGAAATTATGCCAGGTAACACCTTCCGGAAGCGTTGTCCATCGCTGGTAGGTTGAAATCATATTCGGATCGTCGAGCTTGATTTCAAATGCCAGTTGTGCGGCATTGTCGAATGCAGTTTCCACTTCCGGTGCTACATAAAAGTGCTCTTGATTGATAAGGTGGAAGGTGCCAAACAAATATGAAGTGTCTGTCAGTCCATTACCACTGATGGCATAGAGTATTGAAGTACTTTTTGCCCCTTGCTGAGCATTGAGTGCAAACGGCAATAGGGTAAGTAGCGATGTTAATTTTATGAGTGATTTCATTTTTTCTTTGATTGCATATGTCTGCTCAAAAATGATTCCATCTCGGCATAAAAGGCGAATTTATTTTCCATATTCATGAATCCATGCCCTTCATTCTCGCGAACCATGTACAATACATCTACGCCTTTTTCTGTCAATGCCTGTACTATCTGATCGCTTTCAGATTTTTTTACGCGCGGATCTCTGGCTCCCTGTGCAACAAACAAGGGTGCTTTAATATTGTCGATATGCAGCAGGGGAGAGGCTTCCGCAAGTAATTCACGATCCTTTTCAGGATGTCCAACCATCTCATACATCATTTCCAGATACGGTGCCCAATATGGCGGAATCGTTTCCATAAATGAAAATAAACTGCTCACACCAACGTAATCTACACCACAGGTATATAAATCAGGTGTAAATGTCAATCCTGCCAGAGTGGCATATCCACCGTAGCTGGCGCCATAAATGGCAATGCGATCTTTATCGGCAATACCTTTTTCGATGAGATATTGCACACCATCGGTAATATCATCCTGCATCTTTTTCCCCCATTCCTTAAACGACGCCTCTAAAAATGCACGCCCATAACCTGTAGAGCCTCTGAAATTCATTTGTAAAACGCCATACCCTCGGTTGGCTAAAAATTGCACTTCAGGATTAAATTGCCAAACATCTCTAGCCCAGGGTCCTCCATGCGGATGTATCACCACCGGATAGGGTGCATGTCCGGAATCCGGTAATGTCAAATAACCATGAATGGTAAGCCCATCGCGACTTTCATACGAAATTGGCTCCATGCTACAAAGTTTATTTGCCTGCAACCATGGACTAACATTTGCGAGATGGGTAATAGTATTATTTGTTGCGTGATAGAGATAATAGTTTCCCAGCGTGCGATCACTTAATGTGCGAACAATGAATACTTCTTCAGCTTTATCACGATCGGTAATATAAATTTCTGCATCTTCATTTATCAGCGATTTTACTTTTGCATATCGCTGTTCACTTTCACTATCGAAAAAAACAAATTCTGTTTTCCAGGTAGTATACGTTGCCGATGTAATCACTTTTCTTTTTTTCGAAAAACCCAACTGACCTGCATCAACATCAGGATGTTCGAAAAGACATTGAATTTCATGTGCGTCAGTGATATCAATTAACACAATAGCAATTTTATCTCTTCCGATATTGCTCAAGGCATACACATGTTTTTGCTCAAAATCGAAAAACAATGGTGCTAATGTTTCGCGAAATCCTGTGGTGATGATCGTTCTGAACTGTCCGGGAGCAGTGCGTTCCAGTAAACTTGTGTTTACGCCATCGGTGGTCGTTGCCAAACGCAATGCACCTGTATGGTCAGTAATCCAGGAGGTAATATTTCCCGGATTTTCTTCAATGAGGGTTATCGCTTCTGTTATAGTATTTAAACGGTATACATCAAATATTTCAGGATTGCGCTTATTCATGCCAATAATTATAGCATCATCAACATCTTCAAGTTCATCAATCAGGTCAACTTTTACCCCTTCGAATGGCGTAATATCTTTTGTATCGCCGGTATGTACATCAACAACAAATATGTGTTCGTTTTCATCGCCTCCGGTATCCTGAAAAAAGGCAAGCTGATCGTCGGTAAGCCAGAAATATGAACGGATATCGCGATCTGTTCGAGCTGTAAGGCGCTTTTCGATGTTGTTTTCGCTATCGCGGATGTAAATATTCAGACGCTGCTCATAATTCGCCAACCACGAAATCCGTTTCCCGCCGGGCGATAATTTGAATCCGGTTTTTTCGGGATTTTTAAAGAAGTCTTCCAATGGTATCTGTTCCTGCTGCATAATTAAAGGCAAAGGTATACGCCTGACATTGCAAAGGTGGTGCAAGAGCGGTTGATAGCACTATTTTTTCGACCAGTGTTGGTAAAATGTCGACGGGATGCAGGCTTCTAAGCGCATGTGGTTTAAGGGTGGTATCTTTGCACCATGAATCCGCTAGTAGCACCCAGTGTTCTCAGTTGCGACTTTGCTTATATCGCCAGAGATATGGAGATGATCAACCGTTCCGCAGCAGATTTGGTGCATGTGGATGTGATGGATGGCGTTTATGTGCCGAATATCAGTTTTGGGTTACCGGTAGTGGCTGCCATGAAACGCCATAGCACCAAGCCATTGGATGTGCACCTGATGATGGTAAACCCTGAGCGTTATCTGCAGGATTTTCGCGATGCAGGTGCCGATAGTATATCTGTACACATCGAAGCCTGTACCCATATTCACATCGCCGTACAACAGATCCACAAAATGGGTGCCAAAGCCGGTGTTGCTATCAATCCGGGCACCGCCGTAAGCGCTTTGGAAGATATCATCAGAGACGTGGAGATCATATGCTTTATGAGCGTGAACCCGGGATGGGGTGGGCAGTCGTTCATAGAGACTTCCATAGAAAAAATCGGAAGGTTGAAGGAGCTGATCCTTAAAACAGGCTCTAAGGCTTTGATAGAGATTGATGGTGGTGTAAAGCTTGATAATGCCCAGCGCATTTTCGATGCCGGAGCAGACATACTCGTTAGCGGCAGCGGCGTTTTCGGTCAACCTGATCCGGTGGCTGCCATCGCTTCACTAAAATCGCTGACCAGACAATAACTGAATGAGATCGGCGTTAGTGCACTTGATGTTTCGCATTCCCTTGTTGATGGCACTCGTATTTGCCGGCAATCTTCTGCATGCCCAAGGAAAAGCAACGGTGTATGGCAATGTGCGCGATGAAGAAAATAATCCTCTTCCGGAAGCAAATATTACCCTCCTACAGCCGAATACTACTATTCAAACAGATAAACAAGGGAACTACAGCTTTGAAGTCCCTGCAGGCGATACCATAGTGTTGGCATTCACCTTTGTTGGCAATGAACCTCACTATGAAAAGGTAATACTTGAAGAGGGTCAACGCTATCTGTTATTAGTGAAATTAAAATCTATCACGCTCGGAACAGTTGTTGTCAGCGATCCGAAAGAAACAATTTTCAGGATTCCGGTTCGTGAACTTGAACAGATACCTTCAGCATCCGATCCTATCAGTGCCATCCTCACTGCATTAGGTGCTGTAAAGAATAATGAGCTCACATCGCAGTATTCCATCCGCGGCGGTAATTATGATGAGAACCTGGTGTACGTAAATGATTTTGAAGTGTATCGTCCATTACTTGTTCGTTCAGGTGAACAGGAAGGGCTGCCATTTCCGAATTACGACCTGATTGATAATATCGCTTTTAGTGCCGGTGGATTTGAAGCAAAGTACGGCGATAAACTCAGCAGCGTTCTCGATATTCAATATAAAGCACCTCGCGAATTTGAATCCGGTCTTACTGCAAGTTTATTGGGAGCATCTTATTATATCGGTGATGCCATCAGTACTGATAGAGATTCATTGATAGATTCCACTAAAGGATATTATTTATTTGGCGCACGGTATAAAACTAATCGATACCTGCTCAGTTCATTAAATACTGAAGGTCAATATGAACCAACATTTATTGACGGACAAGGATTATTTGGTTGGAAATTTAATCGACATTCAAGTATAGAAGCACTTGGAAATTTTAGTTTGAATAGTTATACCTTCCTTCCCTTAAGCCGATCAACAGCAACCGGTGTGGTGAATGATGTTGTGCAACTCGATGTGTTTTTCGAAGGTCAGGAAATAGATAAATTTATCACCGGATTTGGGGGATTTAGTTATCGCTATCAACGAGATAGTTTTACTGTTTACAAGTTTTTGATTTCAGGATATCACAGTCTGGAAACGGAAACATTTGATATACTGGGCGAATATTGGCTGGGTCAGGTGGAAACAAATCTTGGCTCTGAAGAATTTGGAAATGTATTGTATGGATTAGGTGTAGGGGCATTTCAGAATTTCGCACGCAATTATTTATCCAGCGATGTATTTAATATCAGTCATCTGGGCACGCGCGAATACAACACGCATTATATGCAATGGGGTGTACGTGCACAATACGAATTGATTAGCGATGAGTTGAAGGAATGGGAATTGCTCGATAGTGCAGGCTATTCGCTTCCGTATACCGGAGAAACGGTGCAATTACAGGAAGTATTTAATTCCTCTACAACCTTAAACAGTCTTCGTTATAGTGGATATTGGCAAGATACCTGGGAACCGGATTCTGCACATATATCACTCACGGCAGGTGTGCGAAGCAGTTATTGGGATTTGAATAATGAGGTGACTATCACTCCCCGTATCCAGTTCGTATGGCAGCCACAATGGAAAAACAAACTAAATCAGCGACGTAATATTGAATTAAAAGCCTCTACCGGATTATATTACCAACCTCCATTTTATCGCGAGCTCCGCGATCTGGAAGGGAATGTGAATACTTCCGTAAAAAGTCAGAAGAGCTTACACGTAGTTATCGGCAGCGATTATAAATTCAAAGCCTGGAATCGCGATTTCAGGTTTATTACCGAGATGTATTATAAATACATGTTCGATTTAATTCCTTACGATGTAGAAAATGTGCGCATCAGATATTATGGTGAGAACATGGCAACAGGCTACGCAGCAGGTATCGATCTGCGTTTGCATGGCGAAATTGTTGAAGATGCCGACAGCTGGGTGAGCTTGAGTTTCATGCGCACAATGGAAGACATTGAGGGCGACAGTACCGTTACCGTTTTAGATAAAGATTCGGATATAGATTCTTTGTTATATTCTCCTCGAGGCTATATTCCACGTCCAACTGATCAGCTTGTGAATTTCGGTATGTTTTTCCAGGATTATATGCCGGGGAATAAAAATTTCAAAGTGCATCTCAGCTTTCTCATTGGCACAGGGTTGCCGTATGGTCCGCCAAATAATGAATACTTCAGAAACAGTCTTCGCATCGCTCCTTATCGCAGGGTTGATATCGGATTTTCTGCCTTGTTGCTGAGCCCCAAACGCGATTTGATCGGGAAACCATGGTACAATACTACATTTGAAAGTTTGTGGGCCAGCGTTGAAGTGTTCAACCTTCTTGGCATCCAAAATACTATCAGTTATATCTGGGTGAAGGATGTAAATAATTTGCAATATGCTTTCCCTAATTACCTTACCGACCGTCGTATCAATGTGAAGTTGGTTGCGAAATTTTAATATCTTCCGTTAACTTGGTGCAATAATTACTGTTTATGATGCAACGATTAATTTGCGTGCTCTTCATATTTTATTGTGGACAGGCATTTGGACAACAAGTAGATATCAATGCACTTCAGCCTGATTCTGTTTATGAAAATGTATGCAGCAAGAAAATATATTCCGATTCATTGAGCACTACTTTTGTTATTTGGATTAAACATACCGTGCCGAAACATTATCATGCAGCACATACTGAGCAGGTGTTTGTGTTGGAGGGCCATGCAACCATGTTATTGGGTGATGTGTGGTTAGATGTTGCTCCCGGCCAGCAGATATTTATTCCCAAAGGAACACCACATTCCGTGAAAGTGAAGGAAGGTGAAGTGTTGAAGGTGATCAGTATTCAATCGCCGATGTTTGATGGCACCGATAGAATTAAATTGGAATAATACACATCAATTTTTCAGTAATACATAAGCATTCAACGATGTGGCAATACAAAGCCAGATAAGATATGGCAATACCAACCAGGTTGCCTGCGAATGATTAGTGAATCCCCAACGAATAATGAGCGCAACAATTATGGTGAGCGATAAAATCACCACCAATCCCGGCATCACCATATGCCAGCGGAAGAATATCGGGTTCCACATCACATTCAATACAAATTGAATTGCAAACAACAGATATAGTGGTCGCAATACCGCAGCGCTATATTTTCCGGATACGATATAAAGGAAAATACTGAAGCAAAGCATAATGGTAAACCATGCAGCGCCAAACACCCATCCCGGTGGCGTCCAAGGGGCTTTGTTGAGGTCATTATACCATGTATTGTTGGGGATACTTCCCATCAACAAACTTCCGATACCCAGAGCACCGAAATTAATAGCAAGAAATGTGAGAAATCGCCACATTGGGTTTGTGCGAATTGTTTTATATCCGTCACCTACAAAACAACAATTACTTGATCATGTTCAAACCTGATTCAAGTAATTTTTTCAATGAAGCAGATGCGCCTGAATTATCAGCTTCGGCAATAGCATTTTTTAATACAGACATCAGTGCCTGCTTATCAATACCCTCTGATTTAGCAAGCGATAGGTTCGTGATATCCTGGATTGTTCCTGCCAGGCAAAGTCCGCCATTGATTTTACTTTTTTGTACCAAACCTTGAATGGATACTTTTTTTGTACTGTTACCGGGTCCTTTCACTTTATATTCTGCATGAAAGGGTTGACCCTTTTCAAGTGTGCGATTGAGTATCGCCTTTACTTCTTCAACATCATCATCTGCAATAGGTTTCAGATAATCGGCAAGGGTAGGTTCTAGCTGACCTTGTTTATATCCAAGTATGCGATACACTTCGTCGCTCCAATACATTTGATTATTCACCACGTCAAGTTCCCAGTTACCCATTTGCGCGAGTTTCTGTGCTTCTGTCAGGCGTTGTTCGTTTAATTTAATCGCCTTGGCATAATCTTCCAGTTTTATTTGCAGGCGATGGCGTTCAATGGCATAAGTGATGGTTCTTCCGAGCAGGTTGCTATCAAATTGTCCCTTCACAATAAAATCTTGTGCACCGGCCTTCACTGAATTAATGGCAACTGTGTCATCTTCCAAACCGGT
Source organism: Chitinophagales bacterium (assembly GCA_019694895.1). GTDB lineage: Bacteria > Bacteroidota > Bacteroidia > Chitinophagales > BACL12 > UBA7236. The sequence goes on along the minus strand of JAIBBA010000017.1, from coordinate 15,196 downwards.
CATAACGATAACAGTTTGTCCGGGGAATTCTCTCAAAATAGTTTTTACTGTTTCAAAGCCGCTGCTGTCGGGTAATGTAAGGTCGAGCAGAACGATATCAAAATCGCGTTCTTCGAGCATGAGCATGCCTTTTCCCAATTCGGAAACGCGCGAAATTTGTGGTTGAATCATGGCTGATTCGTTCAGATAGATCTCTACCAAACGGGCATCAGCCGGATTGTCTTCGATGAGGAGGATAGTAGTTTGCTTTCGGTTTTCCATGTGTTTGAACTATGCAGATCGACGTCCGGGTAATTTTGCAACTGTAAACCAGAAGGTTTCAATTTGTCTGATGATATATATGAACTGATCCAGATCTACGGGTTTTGTGATAAAACAGTTGGCATTCAGTTTATAACTCTTATAGATGTCTTGTTCAGCATCTGAGGTTGTCAGAATGATTACAGGGATGAGTTTTAATACTTCATCATTTTTAATTTCTGCCAGTACTTCGCGTCCGTCTTTTCGTGGGAGATTGAGGTCGAGGAGAATAATATCGGGAACAGGGCTTAGGCTGTATTTCCCTTTATGTCTTAAAAATTCAATTGCTTCAACGCCATCCTTTACCACATGGAGTTCGCTCTTGAAAGGTCCTTCTTTCATAGCCTCCTGTGTCAGGCGGATATCACCGGGGTTATCCTCCACCAGGAGGATCTGCATCACGTCTTCATTGTGGGACCTCATTGTCACGGAATTACCTCTGAATTATAAAATTCCCCCACCCCCGATTACGAAAGTAGGAAATAAAATTTGTTTAGACACCCTAAAAATCAAACTATCCATTCGGCGTATTTTCCATAAAAACGAACTGCAGGATGTTGGCACCCATTTGCAGTGCTTTCTGGCGTGTTTCTTCGGGGTCTTTGTGCACATCGCGATCTTCCCAGCCGTCGCCAAGATCGCATTCGTAGGTGTAGAGGCATACCATCCGTCCTTCCCAGAATAAAGCAAAGGCCTGAGGTGGTTTGTTGTCGTGTTCGTGTATTTTTGGCAGTCCCGTACGGAACTCATAATGTTGATGGAAGATGGCGTGGCTGAAAGGTAATTCCACAAAGGAAAGCTCCGGAAATACCTTCTGCATGGCAGGTCGCACATAAGGATCCATACCATAATTGTCGTCAATATGCAGAAATCCGCCTCCAATCAGGTAGGTACGCAAATTTTCAGCTTCCGCAGCAGAAAATACCACGTTACCATGGCCTGTCATATGCACAAACGGATAATTGAACAGTTCAGGACTGCCAACTTCCACAGTCGGTATATCGGTGGCGATATTCAGATTTAAATTTTTGTTGCAAAATTCAGCAAGGTTGGGTAGCGAAGTAGGGTTTGCATACCAATCGCCCCCTCCGTTGTACTTTAATAATGCAATAGAATAGGTTGGTGCAGTCGCCGGGGCAGGTGAAAATGCATAACCAAGGGTTACGGTGAATAGCAGTATAAATAATATGCGTTTAGGCATGCAGGGTTCTCCAGGTTTTTATGGTCATCACAGCACTCATAGCAGCAGTTTCTGCGCGAAGCACCTCGTTTCCGAGACTTACTTCGATAAAGCCATGGTCAATGGCTGCAGCTACTTCTGCCTCCGAAAAGTCGCCTTCCGGGCCGATGGCAATGCATATCGCATTTTCTGAACAGGTTTTTGCCAATGGAATCATCCCTGTTTTGCGGCAATGCGCTATCCTTCGATCGGCGGTTTTGCTGACCTGAGGTAACCACTGCAAAAATTGAACCACATCGTCAAGTTGAGGGAGAAAAGGCTGTGCCGACTGTTTAAGCGCTGCCACCATATGCGAAAGCTCTTTGTCGCGTTTAAAGTGCCTGCGCTCCGTGTTTGAGGTCAGTAATGGTGTTATCCTGTCGACCCCTAACTCGGTAAGCTTTTCCATCAAGAATGCCATGCGGTCGCTATTATGCAATAATGCTACCCCAATATGCAGGGAAGGCGATAAACGCTGATGATGGGTTGCATCAGTGATGTGGATATGTCCTTGTTTTTTATTCAACAGGGTGATATCAGCATTTCCCGTTAAGCCCTTGCCATTGCTGAAACGAATTTTTGTTCCGATATCGGCACGCAATACATGCAATAAATGATGTATTTCTACATCAGGTAGTTCGGCAGTATCGCCTGTGAAATAATCAGGTAAATAAGCACAATGCATAAGCAATCAGAAAATAGAGCTGTTCAAATCAAAACCAAGCATCACTTCGTGCGATGCCACACCCAATGGGAGATGCATGTCGTAAATATAACCAAGGGTATACCGATCATTGAATCTTGCATGTATACCTGCAAGCCAACTGTGATCATTGCCATATCCGATAGTGGCCTTCAAATGCTCATGCCAGGTGATGGCCGCTTGCAGATCAAGGATTAGCGGTTGGCCATTTTCCAATGCGGTGAATACTGCTGGTGTGATATTCCACGTATCGTTCAGGGGAATGCGATAAGCGCCATTTATGAACAATGGAATTTCCGAAGAAGCATCGGTATTGTTGTCATGTTCGGCAATATTTTCCTGCATGAAACTGGGAGTGCCGATGGCAATAAAAGCATCATTGGTGATGTAGGCAACACCTGCTCCGATGTTAAATAGCGTTTTACTGATATCAGCCTGAAGGGTAGGGTCGCCACTGCTTGCAGGATGTGTTTTGCTGAGTTCACGCGCGATGTTTTTTCCGGTGAAGGATACTCCACCGCTTATTGTACCATTGGCAACTTTAAAATGCCGGGCATAATTTAGTGAAACAATATTTTGAATATCGACGCCGAAATTATCGTGCATGAGTTGAATGCCTGCTTTGTTTTTATCAAAGGAATATTCTCCAATAATATTTGCTGTAGTTGCATTGTCGATTGCACCGCTGAAGGTATTGTAATAATGAGCGTGTATTAATGCATCTGAATGATAAGCGGTGAGTGCAGGATTTATTGAAGATGGGGTGATGGCATGTTCGGAAAACACAGGCAATTGCCCATGTAAAAAAGCGCTTATTATTGTGCATATGCTCAATGTAAATATTCGCTTCATCTTGCCACAGTTAGTGATCCGGTATATGTTTTTTTATTATCCGTTTGGTTCACCACGAACAAATAAATGTAAGTGCCATCGGGTAAAGGCCCTTTATCAATGTTCCAAGATGCATCCCAGTTATTATCATAACCATCGGCTTCGTATACGATTTTTCCATATCGATTATAAACAGTGAGATGGTTATCAGGGAAATATGCTAAACAACTGATTTCCCACTTATCATTGATGCCATCGCCATTTGGAGTGATGACATCAGGAATAACAGGATCTGCGCATGCGGTTTGGGCAATAACGGTATTTGTTACAACGCATAATATCGACACCAAAAACAAACCGTTCAATTTCATTTGGCTGTGGTTTTTTCGTCGTGAATGATTGCTATCGGTCTAAAGCCGATGAATGGTGATGGCCCGGAAATTCCTGCATAATCATCAGGGCCATCTATGCGAATATTTGGTTCAGGGCTATTCCAACCTCCACCTTTGTGCTTTCCTTTTTCGAGCAGCATTTCAGTTGTATTCCCACTCATGTTGTAAAGTCCGTATCGATTAGTGGTATACGCCATCACAGGAGTTAATGTGAGGCTGCATGTATCACCTTTTTTAGCATTGCAACGATAATATCCTTGTTTGCTGATGTAACTATCCTTCCCCCAGCCATAAGTATTATCAGCCTCGCCACCACGCGCTGCTATTTTCCATTCTGTACTATCAGGTAATCGCACTTCAATATTAAATCCGCGCAGCGAATATGCTTCTGTGAGCCATTTGCAATACATCACCGCACCTTCGTAAGAAATATTTACAACAGGATAATGATCATAGGCTTCGTGCTGAAAATAGAATTTTGAGTAGGCACTGCTATCGCCAAAAATAGCATCCCACTGTGCAGTATCAACTCCGGCAATACGCAATTCATCGTAACGACCTTTTATTTGCAAGTCATTGAGGAAATAGCGATAATTTTCATTGCTGATTTCATATGCCTGCATGTAAAAATCATGGTTCATGCCATCTGCCTGACCGGGTATGTACATAAATCCGTGACGTTTCAAAAAGCGGCCTGTCTTACCATGATGAGGAGGTGTGAATCCTGTAGCCAAAACAGCCACAACACATAATGCTGATATCCATGCAATTTTCGGCATAGGGTATAAATATACTATAAAATATGAACGCACATACAACGGGGTATGTGCGTTCGAGTCAATTAGATTCCTTGATTGCAGCTATTACTTCACCAAGCTTGTAACAGTAACTACTGTGCGGAAGCCTATGAATGGTGAAGCTTCAGTTGAATACGGGAACTCCTGGGCGGCGTCTATGCGCAAATATTCGGGTTCGCTCCACCAGTTGCCGCCTTTGGTTTCTCCGTCTGTGCTTATCCATTCACTAACGTTGCCACTCATGTTATAAAGATCGAATCCGTTTGGGAAATAGGATTTTGAAATGGCTGTCATGTAAGCGCCGTCTTCCGACAATGAAGAGGTTTTATAATTTGCCAGATAAATACCTTTTTTATTACGCAATTCATTTCCTTCCCATGGGTAAATACTACCTTGAATACCACCATGAGCAGCGTATACCCATTCTGCTTTTTCGGGCAAGCGCACTTTAGCACCTACGCCATTGGCTTTTAATTGTTCTTCCAGCCAGGTGCAATACAATCTTGCTGCTTGTTGGGAAATATTTACTACCGGATAATTGTCAAAAGCAGGATGTGTAAAATAGTGCTCTTTCATTTCTTCTAATGAAGAATAGGGCAATATCCATTTTTCTGATTGAACGTTGGCGACTTCATATTCAGCAGTCTTTCCTTTAGCCTTCAGGTCTTCAAGAAAGGTACGGTATTCTTTATTGGTAACTTCTCCTGCCTGCATGTAAAATCCGTTTATGGTCAGATTTATACCATCAACAGTTGTGGCACCTGAAGGTACGAAAACGAAGCCCTGTTTTTTCATCACCTTTGCCTGCTTTTGTGGGGAAAAGGAAGTGGTTAATGTAATGAGGCAGAGAATGAGTAGCGTAGAGGTCAAGTATTTCATCACAAGTTTTTTTATATAACGTTTTCGCATAGCTAAGTCGTATAAAAAAGAAAACCCCCGATTTACATCAGGGGTTTAGTATTGAATATATCATATTAGGCAGACACACCGGCTTTCGGAGCGGCTGCCATAATTTCAGCATTTGCTTTATCGGCATACTTTTCAAAATTCTTCACGAATTGAGCGGCGAGATTATTTGCTTTTGCATCATAAGCTTGCTTATCGCTCCAGGTATTGCGCGGATCGAGAACTTCCGTAGGTACGTTTGGACAGGTGGTTGGGAAATGCAATCCGAAAACATCGTGTGTTGCATAAGAAACGCTGTCCAGTTCGCCATTCAGTGCGGCAGTGATCATGGCACGTGTATAGGATAATTTCATACGTTTACCGGTGCCATATGCGCCGCCTGTCCATCCGGTATTGATCAACCAGATATTGACATTGTGTTTGCGCATTTTTTCACCGAGCAGTTCAGCATATTTAGTTGGGTGCAATGGTAAAAAAGGCGCTCCGAAACATGTGCTGAAAGTAAGCTGTGGTTCTGTTACTCCCGCTTCTGTCCCGGCTACTTTTGCAGTGTAGCCCGACAGGAATTGATACATGGCCTGTCCCGGTGTCAGTTTGCTGATCGGAGGCAACACTCCAAAGGCATCGCAGGTGAGGAAGAAGATATTTTTTGGTAAGCCGCCTTTACTTGGCACCATGATATTATCGATGAAGTGGATAGGGTAGCTTACGCGAGTATTTTCCGTTTTGGTAATATTGGTAAAATCTACAGTACGTGTTCCGGGAATGAATTCGACATTCTCGAGTATAGCACCGAATTTGATTGCATTGAATATCTGAGGTTCATTCTCGCGCGTCAGGTTAACACATTTAGCATAGCAACCGCCTTCGAAATTAAATACGCCTTCTTCAGTCCAGCCATGTTCATCATCACCAATCAGGCGGCGATCAGGGTCAGCGCTGAGTGTTGTTTTTCCGGTTCCTGATAAACCGAAGAACACAGCTACATCGCCTTCTTTTCCGACGTTAGCAGAGCAATGCATGCTCAATACGCCTTTTTCCTGTGGCAGCCAGTAGTTAAGGACGGTGAAAATACCTTTTTTCATCTCGCCGGTATAGCCTGTTCCACCAATCAGGATGATGCGTTTGGTGAAATCGATCATGGCGAAGTTCTTATCGCGGGTATTATCCACAGCCGGATCTGCCTGGAAGCCCGGGGCATTGATGATGAGCCAGTCGGGGTTCATGGTTTTGATCTCTTCTGCTGTTGGGCGCATAAACATGTTATCGCAGAACATATTTCCCCAAGGGTACTCATTGATCACACGGATATTGATGCGGTATTTAGGGTCGGCGCAAGCGTAATTGTCGCGCACCCAAATGTCTTTATCGCTCAAATAAGCCAGTACCTTGGCATACAGCTTATCGAAAGTGGCATTATCGGTTGGGATGTTGAAGTTGTTCCAGTCAACCGTATTGGTAGTTTTCTCATCCTTTACGGTGAATTTGTCTTTTGGCGCTCTTCCGCGGAACTTGCCTGTATCAACTACGAGTGCGCCACTATCGGCCATTACACCCATGCCACGTTGAAGGGTATGCTCCACCAGTTCGGCAGGGCTGAGATTCCAGAAGGCGTGACCGGTGTGATTCAAGCCTATAGCCGCCAGGGAAGCTGCGGGATTCTTGATTCCTGATTCCATCTTTATACTTTAAGGGTTGTTTCGGGGGCAAAGATACGGAGGCAGGCAGGAAAAAAGGGTAACATTTGTCAACGCTCACGAAAAAGACCGCATGCCTCTTAAGTGCTGTCATAAAGGGTGTTGTTTGTTTATGATTATTTTTTGTCCATTATGTATCATTCTGCCAATTCAAATGCATAATTTTTCTTTTCCGATACTGAACATTGGAAATTATGTACTTTAGCGCTAGATAAAACACATGCACAAGAGTCCTCGAATTCTGCTTTCATTTGCTTTTTTTCTGATGGTTTCCGGTGTTTATGCCCAGGCATTTTCCACACTGAAATTGACCTCGCTCCACAATTATGAAATAGTGGATGATGCGTTCAACCGCAGCCTGGTTGGCTTATCCCCTGAAATAGGGTATGAAGCTTACAACTACTCATATCAATTGGAAATAGCGGCATATATACCGCGACAGATAGATTCTATGGTTTATGTATATGACAGTTTATTCGGGTATGGATTTGATGCCCCAGTTAGTGAGACCATGACGATTTTCACTATTGGGCTTATGTCAAGGTACTATTTGTTTTCCGATTGGATGCCTGTCAATAGGTTATATACAGTCTCAGGTATAATGGGTGTATTTGAACATGTGAACCAAGATTTTATTGCAGGCGGACTGAGTGAAGGAAAAAAATTTACAAATAAAAGCCTGGACCTCACTTTTGGCTTGGGGTTTGAAACGCTTATAGATGATTACCTTATGCCCTTTATAGAGACATCAGTCTATTTCCCTGTAGCACAAGGCGAAAATCCCTATAATACTGTTTATGATATTACTGAGGGATACGGTGTAAGAATAGCCGGCGGCGTGAAGTTGTACCTCAGTGATATGTAATTGATACAAGATAAGGTATCAAAGATATTTTTGGGATGCAAATAAGTTAGACACGATTTTCAATCTCTTTTACATCTGAATTGCCACTCTTTCGAGGCGATATCTTTTTCCCGGTAGGGCGGATATTAATCCTTTAAATTCCATACTCAACAAAACACCTGCCAGATTACCCGGTGTGAGTTGCGATTTCGATTGTATGTCGTCTATATATAATTCGCCGTACTCCTGTAAAATGGTGTGTATCTGTTGTTCATCGTCATTTAAGTCATGAAATAATTGTTGTTGTACATGTTGCGTTTTTGTCGTATTTGAACTCCACCCCATTATATCAAGTACATCTTCAGTTGATTCTACCATCGCCGCTTTATTTGATTTGATTAATTTATTGCAGCCGGTTGAGTATGGATGATGAATCTGTCCAGGGAAAGCCATTACATCGCGATGATAATCATCTGCAAGCAGCGCTGTGATTACGGCACCACCATTGATTCCCGTTTCTACAACAATAAGCCCGTCTATCATTCCGGCAACTATCCTGTTTCTTCGCGGGAAGTTTTGACGATCCGGATTAGTATCACTCATGAATTCAGTTAGCAATCCACCGTTTGTCATCATTTTATTTGCTGTTTCCCGATGCGCAGGCGGATAAATGCGATCTAATCCTGTTGCCATTACTCCTATGGTAGGCACATTATTTTTTACACATGCCTTATGCATTGCAATGTCAATGCCATATGCCAAACCACTGACAATCAAAATATTTTCATCTTTCAATGATGCTGCAAGGTCTTCGCAAATTCCTTTTCCATAACTTGTTGCATTTCGCGTACCCACAACCCCAAGTATGCGCGGGGCATTCAAATCGGCATTGCCTCGACTAAATAATAAAAGTGGTGCATCAGGACATTGTTTTAATCGCCGCGGATAAAGTTCATCGAGGTATGTCAAACATTGAACCTCATTTTTTTCTATGAAACGCAGTTCTTGTTCAACGCGGTCGAAATCGGAAAACCGGCGAATATTATCTGCAACGGCTTCACCAATGCCCGGTACCTTCAATAGATGACTGCGCTTGACTTTAAATACAGCTTCTGCACTGCCACAATAACTCACCAGATTCCTTGCCAGCACCGGCCCAATTCCCGGGATGAGGGATATTGCTATTAAATGATACATGATTTGTAAATACAAGACTATATTTGTGAAGACTATAACCGCAAATCAAAAGAAATCATGCGCCATTACCAAACCATTTTCGTTACTTTTTTTTGTATAACATTCTCGCTAACCGCTTACGGTCAGCAGATTCTAGGCGATAACTTCAATCGGCCTGCTTATGATTATCGCAGCGAAAAAAATCCATATTATTGGAAAAATAAAAAACCTTTCGATGGGTACTGGCAACAGGATGTGCACTACAAGATTGATGCGAAAGTGGATGAAAAGACTGATATTATTTCGGGAAAGGTCGAATTAACGTATTATAACAATTCGCCTGATGCACTGCCTTTTGTTTATTTCCATTTGTATCAGGAAGCCTTTCAGCCGGATTCTTATGTCGAAACACTTAATGAAGTGAATAACGTAAAACCTACTTATGGAAAATATGAGGCTGAAAAGAAAGGATGTGATGTAACTGAAATCACCGTCACCGCAAGAAATGGAAAAAAGGTGAGCGAGTCAACTAAACTCACTCAGGACATTACTGTGTTGAAGGTTGAATTAAATGAACCGGTTTTATCAGGTCAGTCCATAACCTTTAGCATTCCATTTAATACTTATTTCGATAGTGGAAGCCTGCGCAGAAGAATGAAAAAATTCGACAGTGGTGGCTTTGAACATTATGACGGTGTGCATTGGTATCCTCGAATTTGTGTGTATGACAGAAAGAAAGGATGGGATACCGATCAACATTTGGGAAAAGAATTTTATGGCGACTATGGCAGCTACGAAGTAACACTTGATTTTGCCAGCAATTATGTGGTTGAAGGAACAGGATGGCTGGAGAATGAAGCTGAAGTGATGCCTAAATCGCTGCGAGAGAAATTGGATATTCGCAATTTCGCAGGTAAACCATGGGAGTCGCCTGCATCGGTTGTTATTCCTTATATCGATGGCGATAGAAAGGTTTGGAAATATTATGCATTGAATGTGCACGATTTTGCTTTTACGGCAGATCCTAATTATCGCATTGGTGAAACAATGGCTGTGATTAATGGTCAAACTGTTCGATGTATAGCACTTGCTCAGGAAGGTCATGCAGGCTTCTGGCAAAATGCTGCAGATTACACTAAACAAATTATTGAAACTTTCAGCGCTGATTTCGGTCCTTATATCTGGCCGAAGATTATTGTTGCGGATGCACGCGATGGTATGGAATATCCAATGCTAACATTGGATGGTGGCTATAATCCTGCATATTACGATTTGCTGATACACGAGGTTGGACACATGTGGTATTTTGGCATGGTAGGCAATAATGAAACCTACCGCGCATCTATGGATGAAGGTTTCACACAATTTCTGACAGGATGGGGATATCGGAAAATATCAGGGGACTATCGCATTGATTTTCCTGAGCAAAATAAATACGTGGCTAAATATCGAAATCCTGATAAAATAATGATGAGCGAAGTCTACGCAGCCTATTTGTCGGATGCTGCACGTGAAGCTGATGCTACACTTAATACACATTCCGATATGTTTAACTCGGCGCTAGCACACGGTGGAGGGTATAGACATGTGTATTTCAAGACTGCGGTTATGTTATACAATCTTCAGTATGTTTTGGGGGATGAATTGTTTTTGGCAGCGATGAGAAATTATACCGATGACTGGAAGCTTTGTCATCCGTATCCGGAAGATTTTAGAAATTCTATTTCGCAGTATACGCACACTGATTTAGATTGGTTCTTCGATCAATGGCTGGAGACAACGAAAAATATTGACTATGGGATTAAGAAGGTGGATAAAGTGTCTTCAACCAATGTAGATGGACAAACTTTGTTGAATTATGAAATAACCTTAGATCGCAAGGGAAGTATGCAGATGCCGATAGATTTCTCCGTGGTTTTGGATAATGGTGATACACTCCGCTACTATATTCCTAATACCTGGTTTAATAAATACGAGTATCAAAAACCCTCGCAAGGTCGTCTTGATAGAACTTATTTCCAAAATGTGATCTCATTGCCTAAATGGTATGGCTGGGATAAATTGAATGATACCTACGTAGCATCCATCACTACTCCCCATAAGATAAAAGATGTTATCATAGACCCGAGTGATCGATTAGCCGATATTAATAAATTAGATAATTCATGGAAATGCCCGACAGAATGGGTTTTTGATTCTCAAATCAGAAATGCTCCTGATTGGGATCATTACACTATGCGCTGGCGCCCTGAAATCTGGGGTAATGCCTACGACGGACTAAAAGTCGGTTTGCACTTGAATGGCGATTACTTTGCATATAAACACAAATTGTCGCTGACAGCCTGGTATAATACAGGTTTGGCACAAGGTGCATTGTATGACAATGAATTTCTAGGAAATACACTTGACAATGCCAATGAAGATATCAGCGATAAATTTGACAAATTTAATTTCGATTTCAACTATCGCACGTCTACAGATAGATTCCTGCCTTTATCAGATTTCATTCTGAATACGAAGTATCTCGATGGTGTATTTGTTTTTGAAACCGGATTTGAGAAAAAACTGGGAGAGAATAATCGAGACCTTTTAAAAGTGTATGTAAAAGACATGCAATTTAACAATATTGAATATTTGTATGGTCCTTATGTGATTGAGGGTAACAAAAACAATACTGTAAATATCGATTACACACATCGATATAATTACTTTACCGGCAATGGAACAATCAATGTTCGCTTCCGCAGTAATGATTTGTTGAGTGATTATGATTTTTCTCGTTTGCAGTTTGAAGCCATTAATATTACAAAACTTGGTAAGTTAGATTTACACACCAGATATTTTGCTCAATGGGGCTATGGCAGCAATGTGCCTTTCGAATCTAAATTAATGTTAGGTGGGGCAAATATTGAAGATATGCTCGATAGTAAGTTTACGCGATCTCGTGGTTTCTTCCCTGATGAATGGGGCGAATTCGGCACTACAACCAATCATTTGCAAATGGGTGGCGGACTTAACCTGAGAGGTTATTCAGGCTATTTTGCTGCCGATGACATTGATGGTGAAACTCAATTGGCGTATGCAGGACTAAGCGGAACTTCTTTAAGTGCTGAATTGCAATTTGACCGCATCGTGAAAAAACAATTGATCAGATTTATTAAAATGGAACCTTACCTGTTTGCTGATGCCGGAATCATGGTTGGCGATAATGCATTCGAGGAAATATCCAAGCCAAGAATAGATGCGGGTATCGGATCAGCATTTACGTGGAGTTGGTGGGGACCATTGGAAACGGTAAAACCATTAACAGTGCGCATAGATTTACCGCTGTTCCTGAATCGTCCGCCTGCTGAAGATCCGGAATATGTGAAATTCAGATATGTTGTTGGAATTAATAAGACATTTTAATTGATTCCCATCAAAATAAATAAGCCCGAACAATTGATTCGGGCTTATGTATTTTATAGCAAAGTTGTTAATCCATTGGCAGATACAACAACCATTTCTCAATAAAATAAGCTTCCGGTATCCATTCCGTGATTGGGAATTTGTAAAGGATATCTTTGAAAGGTGCAATTTCAAGATCTAGAAAACCACCCTTGAGCATGATAAGTCCATTCGGTACATCATTTACAGAATGTCCACGTCGAATAAGATTGATAGTCCAATCGTACAATATCATCATGTCAGCCACCGCGCGTGTAACTACAAAATCATATTTTTCTCGGATATCTTCTGCACGAACCTGGTCTACTGTGACATTGCGCAATCCGAGTGCTTTGTAAATTGATTCCACCACTTTCACTTTTTTGTCGATAGAATCAATCAGATGGAATTCTACTTCCGGAAACATAATGGCTAAAGGAATTCCGGGAAAACCTCCTCCGGTGCCGAGGTCTAACACTTTTGTGCCGGGTTCAAAAGAAATGAATTTTGCAATCGCAAGGGAGTGTAAAACATGATGCTGATAAATATTATCAATATCCTGCCGAGAGATCACATTCACCTTTTCGTTCCAGAATTTATACTGGGCACCGATTTGTTTGAATTGGCTGATCTGTAGGGGACTGAGTTCAGGGAAATATCTGAGGATATGCTCCACGGAAACAAGTATAGCCATATTTTCCGAAATTTTCAAAATAACGATGTTAGTGACAGGAATATTACCACTAAAAAATCTATTATCTTTTCAGCAAAATTCTAGCTATGGCAATTCGAATGGTTCCAGACGATAATCAACCCCAACAACAGCGAAAACTGCCTGGAACAGGTGGCAGAGGGGGTTCCGGAGGTGGTGGCGGCAATCTGATAACCATGTTGTTGCCGCTACTGCTGGGTATATTCCGCAAAAACCCTAAAACCGGATGTGTTACCTTGATAGTGATAGCCGCAGTAATTTATTTCATGGGCGGCAATCTTGGAGGTCTGCTTAACCCAGGAGGTGGCGGCACTAATATCACTGATCTCTTCAATACGGGTGCTTCCTTCGACCCCGTTAAGTATGATGCAACAGAAATATTTGAACCGCCAATTACCGATAATGCCAAGAATCCATTGCCGGATGCAGTATCTCTGCTTAGATATGCACCAACGCGTCGTAATCAAGGCTCACAAGGCAGTTGCGTAGGGTGGGGAAGTGCCTATGCTGCGCGTACCATCCTCGAGTCGGAACGAACAGGCCGCAACCCTGATGATATTGCGTTCAGCCCTGCTTACCTCTACAACCAAATTGGTCTGGAAGGTTGTCAGGGAGCTTACATCAATAACGCGATGGAGGTAATGAAGGATCAGGGATTGGTAACCCTGCGTGAATTTCCGTACGACGACAATAATTGCACTAAACAACCTACATCATCACAAAAACAGCAGGCTTCTCAGTATCGGATGAATGGCTTCAACAGGCTTACTGTTGGCGACGCATCAGGTACCGGTAATGAAAAAATTGACCTTGTTGCAATAAAACAAAATCTGGCACAAGGTGCACCTGTCGTGATCGGTATGATGGTCGGAGGCTCTTTTATGCAAAGTATGATGGGGCAAGAAGTTTGGCATCCAACAGAACAGGATCTTTCCATGTATGGATTTGGAGGCCATTGTATGTGTGTGATCGGATATGACGACTATAAGGAAGGCGGAGCATTTCAAATCATGAATAGCTGGGGTAAGGAATGGGGCGATAATGGTGTTGCTTGGGTGCCTTATAATGTGTTCGAACACTTTACAGTGGAAGCGTATGGCGTCTATCCTATGGGTTCAGCAGATAAACCACTTGGCAACGATCTCAATGCCTCATTCGGTTTGGTGATGAATGATAATGGTCGACATATTCCTCTGGTAAAGGATGGCGAAAATACATTCTCTACGCAATCGCCCGTGAAGAAAGGAACGAAATTTAAAATCGAAATAACGAATTCCAAAGAATGCTATACTTACGTATTTGCTTTGGATGAGAATAAAAAAAGCACCGTACTTTTCCCATACACGCCAAAGCATTCCCCTTATTGCGGTATCACCGGAACCAGACTTTTTCCGAAGGATTACAGTATGGAATTAGATGCAGTTGGCAGTCGCGATGAAATGGCAATAGTATTGTCAAAAACACCATTGGATTATCAAGCCCTAAATAATGCTGCAAATGCGGCTGCCGGAAATTATTCCGCAAAAATGACACAGGCATTAAAAGGAAAATTGCAATCAGAGGTGAGCTTTTCAGCCGGTGATGTCATTGGCTTAAAAACTGTGCTTGCTGAGAATCAAGCGGTGGTGATGGTGATTGGTATCGACAAGCGATAAACATATCCTGAAATCACATCATGGATTATATTTTTTAATTTTATTCCATGACAACCCAATGGCGCCTAACAGCGATGTGCTTGCTGTGTACTGTGGTGATGCAAATAAATGCCCAGGACACCTATATTCCCTTCAGAACTTCATTGCCTTTTTCCTTAGATGGAGCATTAGATGAGGCCGACTGGCAGCGCACTCCGGTAGAAACGGCTTTCATGCAACAAGGTCCGGTTGCCGGGGCTACACCAACAGAAAATACTGAGGTACGGATCATGTATGATAATGATTATTTGTACGTTGGCATTACCTGTTTCGACTCAGAGCCCGATAAATTAATTCGCACAGAACTTGAACGTGATTTCCCAATCGGAAATGAAGACGGCACAGGCGTAACTATAGATACTTATCATGATAAATTAACAGGCATGGATTTTCTTTCCAATACCCTCGATGCCAGATGGGATGCACAGGTTACACAAGATGGTGGCGGTTTGTCAGAATCGTTTAATACTTTCTGGGATGCTAAAACTAAATTATATGA
>JAIBBA010000016.1 GCA_019694895.1 Chitinophagales bacterium | reverse complement strand
TAAATTTACAGCTCTCTTTTGGAACTTCCAAACACTCATTAGATGCCTCAAACCCGCACAGTAGTTGCATTCTATGCCGTAATCGCATCAATGCTTACTTTTGCCTCTTGTTCAAATTCAAGATCGGCAATGAAAAACGTCATTTATACCCCCAACGCCCCTGCTCCGATAGGTCCTTATAGTCAGGCTACCGAGGCCGGTGGATTTGTATTTATCAGCGGCCAAATAGCCATCAATCCTGCAAACGGCGAGATGTATACCGGTGGAGATATTGCGGTTGAAACCCGTCAAGTAATGGAAAATCTCAAAGCCATTGTTGAACAATCGGGTTCCACCATGGGTAATGTGCTGAAATGCACCATTTTTCTCCGCGATATGAATGATTTTGCCGCAGTAAATGCTGTTTATGGCGAATATTTTCAGGAATACCCACCTGCAAGGGAAACGGTTGCGGTTGTTGGGTTACCGAAGAATGCGAGGGTGGAGATAAGTGCGATGGTGAGTAGGTGAGGGGGTCAGTGGGTGAGTGGGTGAGTGGATGAGTGGATGAGTAGTGAATTCGTGTTGTGTGTTTTGAACATACTCTGCATTGCCGAAGGTAGATGGAGACACATCTGCGAAACTCCGCTAACTCCGCGATTGAAACCCGGCTAATGGGTGGGCTGAGACATATCTATGAAACTCCGCTAACTCCGCAAACTCCGCGATTGAACCCCGGCTAATGGGTGGGCTGAAACATATCTATGAAACTCCTCTAACTCCGCAAACTCCGCGATTGAACCCCAATGAGTGAAGAGCAACCGCAACTTCCAGGTCTCAACCTTCAATTAGTAAGAAGTATCAGCAAAATCAAACGCGAATAGGCCAAATCAAATTCCGGAAATTATTGCTTCACCCACTGCGCCACTTCACCGCCTGCGCGGATGAGATACATACCTGCCGTCAATGTGCTAATGTCTGCTTCTGCATATCCGTCTGATACAGAAATTTCCATGATCAGCTGACCCAGCCCGTTATAGAGTTGTGCGGTATTAATATTTGCAGAGCAGGTGATATTTAACTGAGTTGTTGCAGGGTTGGGATAAGCATAAAGGATTTGAGAAGGAGTTTCATTTTCTCCACCCCTGCATACAATACTCACCATGATCGCATTGCTGTTCTTGAAGCAGCCTGTAGCTGTCTTTGTTACCCTACATTTATAATTACCTGCTGTTGAAGCAGTATATGCAATATTAGTGGCACCTGCGATCGGTGTTGCCCCCTTATACCATTGATAACTCAATCCTCCGCCTGCATTAGCTGTCAATACAACACTGCCGCCTGCGCAAAAGCTGGTTGGGCCGCCGGCTGTTATACTTGCAGGGGGATTTTTATTTGCTGTTACACTGATCGATGCAGATAAAGTTGCTCCGCAAGCATTACTTGATTCACAAGTATAAATACCTGTTTTTGTTGCAGCATATGTAACTCCGGTTGCACCGGGAATTGTTGTTCCATTTTTCTTCCATTGCAATCCGGTACCGGTGTGCGTTGCAGTAAGAATGACATTACTACCTTGGCAGAAAGTTGTTGCACCTCCGGCTGAAATAGAAATTGCTGGAGATGCACCTTCGTCAATGAGACCGTCGCAGTCGTCATCAATTAGGTTACACATTTCCGGAGCAGGTGTACATGCAGGGCCGGCTAGTTTTACAACCCAATAATCATTAGTTATACCAAAACTATTTTCAGTTTTATTACCAGAAATTGGTGAGCTTGAATAGCCTCCAACAATAAACCCTCCGTCCGCTGTTTGAATGGCGCATCGGAGGATATCACTGGAGTTACCACCAATATTAAAATCCCATTCTATCATTCCAACATTATTAGTTTTTGCCAACCAAAAGTCATCTGATCCATATCCAATTTCTGTTTTATCACCAGAAATATCAGATTTTGAGTAGCCGCCAATAAAATAACCGCCATCGCTCGTCTGAAAAACTGATCCAATGTTTTCAGATTCCGTCCCACCAATTGTATTTTGCCATTCAATAATTCCAAATGAATTAAGCTTAATAATCCAATAATCAGAATACCCGATGCTATCTTCGGTCTTATCTCCAGAAATAGTTGAAGTGGATTGCGCTCCAATAATGTACCCACTGTCCGATGTAACATTCACACTTTGAAGTTTGTCATCTAGGTTACCCCCAATCGTATTCTCCCATTCAATTTCTCCCAGCGAATTTAATTTAACAAGCCATAGGTCGTTGCCACCAACGTTATTTTCGCTCTTATCGCCTGAGGCTCCGGAAAACGAATATCCGCCAACTAAATAACCTCCATCTGCAGATTGGGTAACTGATTCAAGCACATCTGTACCAGCCGCTCCAATCGTATTCTGCCACTCAACAGAACCGAGACTGTTGAGCTTTAGTACCCAATAATCCATAAAACCGTTGGTATGTTCTGTTTTATCACCGTTTACATTGGAAAATGAAACCCCACCTACAAAATATCCACCATCATCCGTTTGAATAAGTGTTCTAAAGTCATCATCATTGCTGGCTCCAATTGTGTTCTGCCATTCAATCTCACCATCAGTATTTAATTTAATTATCCAATAGTCGTCATAGCCAAGGCAATTTTCTGTTTTATCGCCACTAATATTTGAGTTAGAATATCCTCCAACAATATATCCGCCTTCAAGAGTTTGAGCAACACATTTTAGAAAATCACCACCGGCACCACCAATTGTCTTTTGCCACTCAATTTCTCCTGTTGCATTGAGTTTAATTATCCAGTAATCCGAGCTCCCATGGCTATTCTCTGTTTTATCCCCGGATATACTTGAATAAGAATTTCCGCCTAAAATATATCCACCGTCAAATGTCTGTGAAACAGAATAAAGGTTATCCGCTAAACTTCCGCCAATCGTGTTCTGCCATTCAATTTCAGGCGCCTGAGCATTCGCGGGTATTATTGAGAACAACGAACAAAACCCAACAAGAAAAATCCGCTTAGTACACGACGCAATAGAAATATGTAAATTAATTTTCATTGGCTATTTTTTATAAAAATACTAAAAAGATGAATACTCGAATTATCTCATACCATCCTTTGAATTAAACCAAAGAGGGTCAATGAGTTAAGCCGTTGCTTTCGAAGCACTCCTTCGATTAATCACCCAAATTCCAAGTAAAATAAACGCCATGCCTGCAAGATGATAGGCTTTGAGCGTTTCGCCATCCGCTGCGCCGGCGATGATGGCTACGATGGGAATTAAATAGGCAACCAGACTGCCAAAGATCGGGTCCGTTTTTTGGATCAACATGTAATATCCTAATGACGCAAGCACGGTTCCAAAAAATGACAATGCCATCACACTGGAAAAGCTAATAGCAAATGTTTCCATCGATGCGCGGTCCACAAAATCAGTGCTGAACAAATAACTCATTGCAGGAATGCCGATGAACATAAACCCTACAGCACCCAATGCGAGCGGATGCGCTGTTTGCAAATATTTTTTTACAATATTCGCGCTCATCGCATAACTCATTGTCGCGAGAAATAATGGCAAGGCATACAACAAATTACTTTCGCCACCTTCTGTTTTATCAAACACCACCAATAATATCGCTCCGGTAAGCGCTATCAACAAACCATAAAACTTCATTCGCTCGAAACGCATGCCGAATAACAACACGCCGATCACAAATGTAAATACAGGTGTCAGCGAATTGAGCACACCCGTGATACCGCTGGCGATATGTGTTTGAGCGAAAGTAAAACAGAAAGCAGGAAGCCCGCTGCCAAAGAATCCTACAGCACAGTAATACTTTATTTCTGCACGCTTAATTTTATTGAAGTGATAAATAAACAGCGGAAGAGTGAACACAAATGAGAAAGAAATACGCAGCGCCGCTACCTGGTCCCATGTGAATGTTTTCAATCCATATTTCATAAATATGAATGAAAAGCCCCAGATCACACTAAGTCCGATCAGCAGCAACCAATTATTAGTAGAATATTTCATGAGAGTTTAATATTCTTGTCAACAAACCACAACTCAATCATTAAGTTCCTTCCAAATCATATCTTTCAGTTTGTCGATATTTTTTTGGGTATGTGATGAAATGAAAATCACAGGTACTTTTTTGGGCAATTCTTTTTTCAACATTGCTTCCAGTTCATCATCAATTAAATCGCTTTTGGTAATGGCGAGGATGCGTTTTTTGGTGAGTAGTTCCTTGTTATATTTTTTCAGTTCGTTGACAAGAATCTTATAAGTATCCGCAATATTTTTTTCATCGCAACTGATCATAAACAGCAGCAGCGAATTGCGTTCTATATGTTTGAGGAAACGAATTCCCAATCCCCTACCCTCACTGGCACCTTCTATGATTCCGGGAATATCGGCCATGATGAAGCTTCTGTGATCACGATAGGCCACCATTCCGAGATTTGGCACGAGGGTTGTAAATGGATAATTGGCGATTTCAGGTTTTGCGGCACTGACAACGCTCAGCAAGGTAGATTTTCCGGCATTGGGAAATCCTACCAAACCCACATCGGCAAGCACTTTCAGCTCAAGGATTTTCCATGCTTCTATGGCAGGTTCTCCCGGTTGTGCAAATTGAGGGGTTTGTCGTGTTGGCGACTTAAAATGGTTGTTGCCGAGTCCGCCTCTGCCTCCGGGTACCCAAATCACCTCCTGACCATCTTCTACAATCTCCAGCTCAACTTCATCCGTTTCAAAATCTTTGGCTACTGTTCCAAGTGGTACTTCCAGCACAATATCCTCTCCATCGGCACCCTTGCGCAACTGTCCAACGCCGTAAGCCCCGTCGCCGGCAATCACGTGTTTGCGGTATTTCAGGTGCAATAGGGTCCACAATTGGGCATTGCCGCGTAAAATGATATGTCCGCCTCTACCGCCATCGCCGCCATCGGGACCACCCTTAATCGTGTGCTTATCGCGGTGGAAGTGCACTGAACCGGCGCCGCCTTTCCCGCTTTTGCAGTGGATCTTTACGTAATCGACAAAGTTTTTATTTTCCATGTAATTTATTGCAAAACCCTTGACCTAAAAGGCTTTGGGCGAAAAGTAATGTGGTATATCCTGCTAGATTCACCCTTCGGCTATGCATTAGCAGCCATCAGCAAATCTGCTTTCGGATACATTAACCGTCGGAATGTTTGGATGAATAAGCATTAACGGCATTCATCAATGCTTGCGTGATTTGTTCGATAGCGCCTACGCCTTCGATTTCAACAAGCAAATCGCGATCCTTATAGAAACCTGCAACCGGCTCTGTTTTTGTGCGATATTCCTGCACGCGACGGCGTATGGTATCGATGTCATTATCATCGGAGCGACCACTGGTAAGTCCACGTTTGAGGATGCGTTGCGTAAGTTCCTCTTCCTCAACCACCAGGCTAAGCACCACACTAACTGCCGTTCCTTTGTCGGCAAGCAAATGCTCCAAAGCCAGTGCCTGTGCGGTTGTGCGGGGAAATCCGTCGAAAATGATGCCTCGTTTTCCCATGCTCCTGGATTGGTCAACTGCGCCGCCAAGCATGCCTATCACCACTTCGTCCGGAACTAATTGGCCGGCATCCATAAATTGTTTGGCTTCCATACCCAGCTTAGTGCCATTGGCAATCTCATTGCGCAGCAGGTCGCCGGTAGAAATATGGAGGAGTTGAAAATGTTCCTTCAAATGCTCTGCCTGTGTGCCTTTACCGCTTCCCGGAGGGCCGAATAAGATGAGATTGATCATAGTCGGTGTGAACTTAGGCGGCAAAGATACGGTTGTTATAGGTAATTCCGTGTGGCGGAATGATTACCTTTGAGCTATGCAGGCAGCTGAATCGATAAAAGACATCCTTTCAAAAAATAAACCATATCTGGTATCAAAATACAGTTTGAGCAGCATTGGCGTGTTTGGAGCTGTGTTACAAGATGATTTTTCGGGTGGTATGGCCGTTGAAATCATCGTCGATTTCAAGAAACCTATTGGTATAGAGATTATTGACCTGGGCGATGAACTGGAAACATTAATTCATCATAAGGTGGATTTAGTTACGCGTAACGGCATTGAAAAGTCGTATTACAACTTGTTCAGAAAGGAAATACAATACATCTGAACAAGATGATGTATTTTTAATCACTGATGAAACTCTTCAATTTCATTTTAGGTGCATTTTTGGTGTTTATTACACTCACATTCATGCGTTGCAATGAAGTGACCGAAATAACGGAATTAGTGAAAAACACTGAAAAGATTCAAATCGTATTCTACAATGGCGATCATCAGGATACTTATATAGATATCACTGATAAGTCAGAAATAAAAAATTTCGGCGATTTTGTCGATAATAAATCAACGCCAATTCTGAATTGCAAGTACGATGGTAAGATTGTTTTCTTCCTGGAAACAAATACACCTTCCGGACAGAAAAACTCCACCAGTATGGAATTCAGTTTATCGGAAGATTGCAAACAGGTTGGTTATATGTACAATCAAATGTGGCAGACAAAGAATCTGACCAACGAGGGCTATAAGTATCTTCTAAATCTGGCATCAAAACAATAGCATCATGCCCATATTTGATCCCAGAGAGCGCAGCGGTCCGATACTTCCGGCATTGATACTTGCCAATGTTATTCCTTTGGTTGGGATAATCTATTATGATGTAAGTTTTTTCGCTTTATTTTATTTGTATTGGTGGGAAACGGTAATCATCAGCATATTTCGCTGGCAGAAAATGGGATGGGCTTCCAAACCTTCCGAGCCCGATCCTAATGTTACCTACAATGGTAAAATGCTCACCTATGAGCAAGTGAATAATCGAAGAGGAATGCGGATACAATATTTCTTCATTCGCTCCGGAATGATGTTATTTTATTTACTGTTTATTGTTGTGTTTGTCGGCATTATGACTGCCGTTCAGGAAGATGCAACTTCATTTGCAATGGCGCTGACCTTTACAGACAAATGGGTGTTCTGGAGTTTCATTGGGTTTGTTGCATTACACCTGATAGAATACATCACCTGGATACAAACCGAACAATACAAAGAAACAACTATAGCAGAATTAGCTTCACCTTTTGATGCCAGGGTTTTAGTTATGCATGTGGTAATTGTTGGCGGAACATTCCTGGCCATGTTTACAAGTCAGAAATTATTTCCCGATCATCCGCATGCAGCGAGTATTGGTTATGGCACTTTGTTCGTTTTTTTGAAAACGATCATCGATGTTATTGCCTGGAACAACAATCATTCACGACAAAAAGCTGTTGTGAAAGTAGGCAACGCCTTGCGAGGAAAATCAAATTCCTCAAAGTAACATTGCTTAGGTTATTGCCTGATAAATTGCAGGCAAATTTCTACCCAACTCGTTATAATCTAATCCATAGCCTACCACAAATTTATCGGGAATGATAAATCCGATAAGGTCGGCGGATTGAAATGTGTTGCGCGGAATATCTTTCTGCAAAAGTGCAATGGTAAATAAGGAATTGAGAGGAACATGCTTAAGCTGTTCTAATAAAAATGCAACGGTATTTCCGGAGTCGATAATATCTTCAATAATCACCACATCTTTTCCCTCCAGGCCTTCAGGAAGACCTGAGAATTGCGTTATTTCTCCGGCTTTAGTGCCGACATAAGATTGCACTTTGGTGAAATGCAAGGTACAGTTTCCATGAAATTGTTGCAATAAATCGGCGGCAAACATAAAAGCACCCTTCATTACAATTACAAATACAGGTTCTTTTCCAATGTATTTATTTGAAAGGGAATGCCCCATTTCCGCAATCCGCGATTTTATTTCCGCCTGATCAATGAAGGGTTCGAATTGCAGGTTGTGGAGGGTTATCATTTATATCCGACAATTAATTGTTGACCGATGCGGATATTATTATCACTCAATTTATTCCATTGCTGAATCTGTTCTACCGTTACGCCATATAATTTGGAAATAGCATAAAGTGTTTCTTTTGGTTGCACGATATGATATTGCTCAACTAAAATGGCATCTTGTTGAACAGGTTCAGCAGTTATTGTTTTTGGCGAATTGATTTCTTGCGTTGAGGTGGTTTTTATTTCCGGTTTTGCTTCCACCGGCGCCGGTTTTTCCTCTTCAAAATCGATATAAATATCATTGTTGGTGTCTTGATAGGTTTCTTTTACAGGCGATTGTTCAACAGCAGACTTTTCTTTTTCCGGTTTAGGAATTATTTTTTCGGGTGTTGATTTCACTTCCTGCTTATTTGTAACCGTTGCCAACTTCATGACATCATGTCGTTTAAATCGCAGATATACTTCCTCGCCAACTGCAGGTTCTTGTCCCTGCTCGATATCATTATATTTATATAAATATGCCAATCGCACACCTTCATCGCGGGAAATCGTCCACATGGTTTCTCCTGCTACAACGGTATGATATTTATCATGACCTTTTTTTCGTTTTGGTTGCAGATAGCACTTCTCGCCAACGTCGAGTGGTTTACCATCTTCGATATCGTTATAATCGCGCAGCAGGCTGATTTTTACATGATGTTTTTGGGCGAGTGATTCCGGTGTTTCACCTTGTTTAACGGTAACGGTTGGTATGCGATTAAAATAATATACATCAGCATCATATCCGCCCCAGGTAAACTTCTTGGTTGTTTTCTCCTCCTTCACGTCCTGTTGCTCATCATTCTTTGCAATGTTTTTATCATCTTTCTTTACATCATCTTTTTTAACATCGTCCTTTTTGTGATCATCCTTTTTGTTTGATTTTTTGATATCAGCCATTGTCATTTTATCCAACTCCTGCAATTGATATTCCTCAATGAGGTTAATGAGCAAATCGGCATATTTAGGATTAGTGGCATAACCGGCAGCTTTCAATCCTTTCGCCCAACCCTTATAATCATCAGCATCTAATTCAAACAAGGAAGCATATCGCGGTTTGGTGCTGAGAAAAATACTATGATCGCGGTACGATTGCGCCACTTCATCATATTTGCGAAAGCACTCGCCTTTTTCATCGTCATCGTAATACACTTTGTCGCCGGTCCAGTCGGTATGACATTTAATACCAAAATGGTTATTTGATTCTTTTGCGAGTTCACTATTTCCTGCGCCGCTTTCCAGGATACCTTGAGCCATGGTGATACTGGCAGGAATTTTATACTCAATCATTTCCTGCACGGCAATGGCCTTGTACTGCTCTATATAGTCCAACACCTGTTGATTGGGCTGACCGGCCAACAGGCTGATGGAGCAGAGCAGAATGAACATGGTTGTGCTGCTTCTTTTCATACTCGACATAGGTTTTCAAAGGCGCCTTTACCAAACGTAATGCACCAATGTAAAATTATCTCACCCCAAAACCGTGCCTTGCATGTGTTTTCCACTAAAATGAAGGGCAGAATCCAATTTTGAGAACATACAATGAGCATAAAAAAGGCGCGAAGAAATGCATAAACAGTGCCGACACTGCATGCATACCTCGCGCTTTTAGCCGATAAAAACAAGATTACATGGTGTCTATTGCAGGCTGACTCGGTTTTTTACGGAGTATCAGAGAAGTGATTAAAGCAACAACAATTCCGATAGGCAGTATCTCCATATAGGTCATCATAGCAGTGAACAATGGGTTTTTATATCGCTCCGCAAATACGGCCATTTCTTTTGTTTTGGCCTCGACCTCTGCAGCACTGGCGCCACTATCTTTGAGATTTTGAATCATCGTTTCGGCGTATTTATCCATAAAGTCGGGCATGAAGAAGAAGTAATCAATCACCCATGAAATCACATACATGGTAGAGGCAATAAGCACCATGAGAATAGCAATTTGGAAGGCTTTACCGAAGGTGATGAATCCGCCGTTGAATTTATCGCGATAGTTCTTTACACCTACAAATACCAACGAGAATGAAAGCAACATCGAGGCATAGCCGATGAGCATGCTGGTGGTATAGTCTACAGTGCCTTCACAGTGACTGAAATAATTCATAGAAAACAGCATGATTGCAGAAACGATGGTTCCTGAGATGAGGCCGTAGGTAAGGATGTTCTTTTTCATTTGAGTTTATTTTATGCCGCAAATGTGGCGTTGCAGGGTATTTTTCCGGTCATACTTTCGGCCATTTTTGCCTGAAATAGTGCCGATTCCTACTAAAGTATGGTAATTATGGGATGATTTGAAGTCGTTTTGCCTTCTCAATAGCCTGTGTTCGGCGCTTGACATCCAGTTTGACAAACAAGTTTCCGGTATGTGTCTTAACTGTGCTGAGGGAAATAAACAATTCGCGTGCAATCTCGGCATTGCTGTGTCCCTTAGCCATCAGATTGAGCACATCCATTTCTCTTGAGCTGATATCCAATTGGCTGATAAGTGCAGCATTGGGTGTAAAATCGACATCGGCATTAATAATCACCTGCTTTTCTATAATAATGGTTTCCACCTTGGGTTTCGACAGTTTGAGTGCCAGCCAGATACCCAATCCCGTGAAAATGAAGGCAATAAATCCGACATAAATTTCAAAGCTGTGATCATAAATTATGAAACGCAGCTCGAGCCACTTAAGCAGGAACATGAGCAAAGCCAGGCTGATACCATATACAATGGTAGAACGGTACTTGTGCCAAAAACCATGCTGCTCTGCCATATTGCAAATATCTGAAATTTGGAGAAGAGTGGCGATCAAGCGGAAGTAAGCGGATCGACCGAATAAGGCATTCAGTTAGGAACTCGCAGCCAACCCAGCACTTTTTTATTGTCGATAATCCACTTATTACCTTGATGAATCAAGTCATAATTCACCCGTGATTTGACAAACCTGCCCGGGTTTTGCTGTATGATCTCGATGCCATGTTCAGTAACATCCGAAATAATAGCGACGTGACCATAAGGATTTGATGAAGACACGTCGAAAACAAGAATATCATCTATGGCCGGTTTACTGTTGCTGCCATTGGAATATTGCAATAATCCACGAGCGCTATTCAGTTTTCCGTCGCTCACGACAGGGTTGAAAAAATCAACCGCATTGCCATAAGTGTCGGGCATTTTAAAATGTAGTGCATCGTAATAATATCGTTTAACAAACTCGACACATTGAAATTTCAACCCAAAATTATAGCCATCAGGGCTAAGATTTCTTCCTTCAACATGTGAAACATCTCCATTAAAATAAACATAAACGCCATTGAAGCTATCAATCTTTTTGCCTTTAGTAATAAATGGTCGCCATGTATATTTTTCGTTTAATTGAAAAAACACAAGTGCGGAAATAAGTAACAGCAATATAGAAAATAATAAACCTCTCATGCTAATCAAGCTACTTCGATTTTTTTTACCAATATTAATAATTATCAATATTTAAAAAAAGAAATTTACAGTTAATCATATTTGTTGAATTAATAAATATAATCGAAGCCAAGATCAGATGTGGTTTCCTAACCCACTACCTTCGTTTTGCAATTATTGTCAACATTTTTGTTTCATCCTTATTACTCCAAGTACCGTCTATTGAGAATCCATCATACCTGGCATCAATATGCCCATTAATGTCAAAATCATCGTTGTATTCAATTAGTGTTAAGGTGTCATTATTTAACTCCCCATCAATGAAGATACCACGACCATACTTCTTATATGCATAAACTCCCCTCATTTTATTCTCATAGTCATAATTAAGTACGAGAATTATTTGAAGTGAGGTATCTATGGCACCTTCAAACAATTGAGGTAATGCGGAGCTCCGATAACCTGACATACTATCATCTGTGATCCCAAATACAGCTCTTCCAAAGTCATTCAAATAATCCTTAAATTCAGAAAGATAAAATTTGGTGTACATATCAAGGTTGAAACCTTTCTGGTTCTTAAATAAGCTATTCTCACCATCGATCACAATCATTGAATCTTTAATATAATAATCAGTCAAATCATCTTGATCAAAGCGTCCGAATACATCATTTAGGTCATCTCGAAATTCAGGATTCACTTTTTTTAACTCCTTTTTAAACTTAGCCGTTCTTTTATTAACTACGTGTTTATTAAAGCTGACAAACCCATCAACCGTAAAGCAATCTTTGAGTTGAATCAAGTCACCATTACCGGCATTGAAATTGTAATATCTAACCCAATAGGCGCAAGTGGCACCACAACTTGAGTTATCAAACTTCACAGACAACACCTTATCGGTGTTTGAAAATATTTGATAAGCCATTCTTACCTTACCACCATATATTGTTCCCGGATCGACACTAACAGCTTCGAAAAGATTATTCTTCTGGTATCCGTACAATAAATCAAGTTCTGAGAGTTGAAGCAGTTGATTTATTTTGAGCGTAGTTGTCGAATCCTCGGTTCGATTAAAAATTGGGAATGAAAAGTCGTTGTGTCTGATCGTATTATATTGAAAATAGGAAATTTGACCTGTTGTTTTAGTTAGTGAGGCTGTAATCAATATGAATAACAAAAAGATCCCAAGGATTTTCATATCACTAAAAGTAGCAAACTTGATTATTTAATGCAAATGTTCAAATTAAAGAAATTGGCTAGTGTCGAAAATGGGAATTGATACAACAATCAAATTCGATTTCCCTTTTTATCTATCCTAACCCATTTACCATCGATCATTACTTCAGCAACACCATTTTCAAAATCTTTTGCGTTAGAATATATGAGTGGTATCACCTCATTTCCCTCTTTGTCAATATAACCGAAATAGTATTGACTTCCTTCTCGCTTTGCTACACGCGCCAGGCCATCCTCGAACCAAATACCGATGTCGTATTTATGTGGGATGATTGTATTTCCCTTTGTATCGATATAACCCCATTTATCGTTGTAGCGTGCGTCCAATAAGCCTTCTCTGAATTCGCCGACGCTTTGATATTTACACTTGATTACCTCCTCTCCGGTTGAGTCTACATAACCAATACCATTGACATTGCTTACCTGTGCCAGACCATATTCGTTAAATGCATCAACTAACATGTTGTATTTGCAGGGAACTACTATTTTCCCGGTAGCATCCATTAACCCCCATCTATCGTTCAACCTGATATCAGCAAATCCGTAATGATTATAAGATGGCTGCAGATCATACATGTTGCTGATGAATCTAATGTTGAGATCCTTGTCTCTCAATTCATTGATCGAATCGGTTCTGGTTATAAACATGTCGCCATGCTGCCAAATAACCATATATTCCGGTTGTAAAACAACATTGCCGAAACTATCTATCAATCCCAAGGCACTTTCGGAGTTATTGGAAACGCTGCCAATTAAATAGTAGGGGAAATAACGTGTACTGATCTGTGAAAACCCAACCACAGATCCCAGCTTCGCAAATAAGGAATTGTGCGATTCGGCTATTTTCTTTGATTCTTCAACGGTAAGCAGCTTAGATACATCCACGCTACCATATTGCTTTATGATATCACCGTTCTCATTTCTAAACAGATATACATTCGGATGCGGCGGCCCTAGCACCATCTCCCATGTCAAAGCCCTTGGCTTCGCTTGCTCCAGATAGTTTACACGCTTGTGGTAAGCAGTTAGGTAATCAAATTCTATCATTTGGATCCCATCATAGAACTTGTAATAATGCATCTCCGGCTCACCGGTTGGCTCGGTATCGCCGAAGAAAGAGAACTGAGCAAATGAAATGGTTGGGAGGAGGAGAATTGCGATTATGATTGATTTGAACATGGGCGATGAAGTGGGATTTATTTAAGCAACTTAGCAGCAATAATCCTACCAAATCTAATTATTTTGCCGTTAAAAATCGTAAAAAATCTTTCTTCATAAAGGTTGATGGTTAGTATCAGGGAGCTGGTTTTTCAAGTGTGCAAGTGTGCAAGTGTGAAAGTGTGAAAGTATGCAAGTGTGCATGTACAGCTGGGGCGGGATGTGGATGCGCTCTATGTGGGAATGGTTAATGCGTTGATATTAGATGCGAAAAACATTCGCGACTTACTGAAATTTAATCGCGGAGTTGGCGGAGTTGGCAGAGTTGGAGGAGTTGGAGGGATAATTCATGTATCATGATCTACTGAAATTTAATCGCGGAGTTGGCGGAGTTGGCAGAGTTGGAGGGATAATTCATGTGTCATGACTTACTGAAATTTAATCGCGGAGTTGGAGGGATAATTCATGTATCATGACCTACTGAAATTTAATCGCGGAGTTGGAGGGATAATTCATGTATCATGACCTACTGAAATTTAATCGCGGAGTTGGCGGAGTTAGCGGAGTTTTTGGAGTTGGAGGGATGATTTACGTGTCATGACGATGAAATCATGCGGCACTGGCAGTGGGTGAGTGGTGAGTGGCGAGTGGTGAGTGGTGAGTGGTGAATGTAGAAAATTTCATCCGCTGATACAACCTCCGCACCTCACTCACGACCCGCCTAGCCGGCGAGGCTGGTTCACGACTCACGATTCACGATGACGAACCCCATCCACATGAAAATCCCCATCAACCCACTCGCCTGCAAACACTAATCCCATCCCTCACCGCGAAAATCACCTGGTCTACCCGGGGATGTGTGCTTACATATTGGTTGAATGCATGAATAGCCGCGGTATCTTTATCGTGCTTCTGTTCAATTACCCTTCCACTCCACAACACATTATCGGCAAGTATCCATCCGCCAACGGGAACTTTATTTATTACGAGATCAAAATATTTTTGGTAATTCTGTTTATCGGCATCAATAAACACTATATCAAATGTTTCATTTAATGTAGGGATTATCTGCAATGCATTGCCTACCACCACATCGATTTTATTTTGCATGCCGGCATTTTCTATTGCTTGCTTTACCATGGGTGTAAGTTCTTCATTGATATCGATGGTTGTCAGCTTACCACCTTCCTGCAATCCCTCCGCAAGACACAGTGCACTATATCCGGTAAATGTGCCGATCTCAAGAATGCGCTTTGGTTTTATCATGTGACTGAGCATACTCAACACCCTACCCTGTACATGACCACTCAACATTTGAGGCATCATGACCTTTAGGTAAGTTTGTCGGTTCAATGCAGAAAGCACATCAGATTCAGGTGTGCTGTGCTCTGCTACGTAGCGTTCTAAAGCTTCCGGAAGTATTTCTGGCATAGTACAAAGTAATAGTTCAAATGTCAGATTTTCATCACACATTGCAAGTATTATATATATGTGACAATGTATTTGGCATTATAAGTATCTTAGTATCGGTGACTCCTCTCACCGGCATTTAAGACTAAACCTAATTACTATGTACAGACACACCATTTTGCGTTTGTGCATCTGCAGCATTGTGCTATTTCATTTTTCGATAGCCTTCGGTCAGGTGCGCACGATTACAGGAACTACTGTTGATCAGCAATCGGGACAGCCACTTCCCGCTGTTTCCATCCTCATTAAAAACACTCAAAGCGGAACCGTTTCAGATGAATACGGAAAGTTTTCCATTGAAGCTAAATCGGGCGACACGCTGACATTTAACTTCATCGGATATCAACCTGTTTTACTAGCTGTTTCGGGAACAACGAATTGGACGGTATCCATGCAACCGGAGGCGAAGATGCTCAGTGAGGTTGTTGTAATGGCCTATGGCGAATCATCTCAGCGCAATCAATCAGGATCTGTGAGCAAAGTGTCGTCAAAAAAATTGAAAGAGATACCCATGGCTTCTGTTGATCAGATTTTGCAAGGTCAAGTTGCCGGACTTCAAGTAAATACTTATAGCGGTCAGCCCGGAGGTGAAATAAATATTCACTTGCGAGGTGTAGGCTCCATCACCGCAGGATCGACACCATTATTTGTGGTGGATGGCATTCCCATTAACAGCGGCGTTGTTGGCTTCGGCTATAATATTACATGGACATCAAACGGATTAGCGGGAATAAATCCGAATGACATAGAAAGTGTAAGCGTATTAAAAGATGCCGCAGCTACCGCGATTTACGGATCACGCGCTGCGAATGGTGTAATCATCATCTCTACAAAAAAAGGAAAAGCAGGTAAAACAAAATTCGAATTAAACAGCGATTATGGATTTAATACACTTGCCTTCAATAGCAACGTTCGACCACTAACGGCAGATGAATTTATTGATCTCACCATTATCGGAATGAACAATGCCGGCTTTGGCGAAGTGAAACAGAACAATATTCTGGAAGATTTACATGCCTATGATGGCGTAAATACTAACTGGCTCGACGAAGTGACACAAAATGGTATGCAGAATTCCACCAACTTCTCTGTGCGCGGTGGCGATGAAAAAACAAAATTCTATACCTCATTCGGTTATTTCAATCAGGAAGGCAATACCATTGATTCTAAATTCAATCGATTGTCGGGTTCATTAAATATGGAACACGCAGCTTCATCGCGTTTGAAATTTAAAACCAATATTCTTTTGTCGCGTTCACATCAGAATACACCTTATGGCAGCGGGTATTTCAGAGCGCCTATTATCAGCGGATATTTACTGGTGCCCACTTATAGTCCGTATGATACTTCAGGTGGTTTCAATCTTAATAATAATGAACTTGCCACATTTAATCCCTTGGCTATCGCATCAATGGATACGAATTATTACAATAATAAAAAGATCATTGGTGGTTTCGGGGCTGATTATGAAATAATAAAAGGATTAACCCTATCAACCCAACTCAGTCTTGATCAGAATTATACGGATGAATTTCAATATGCAAATCCCTTTTATGGCGATGGTGTTGCGCTTGACGGATGGGCTTCATCTGCATATACCGATATTACAAATTGGGTATGGACTAACCTTGCAAAATACAATCGCATGCTGATGTCAAACAGGCTGGCTATGGATATCACGCTTGGCCACGAAGCGCAATCGTCGAAACAAAATACCATATATGCATTTGGTCAGAGTCTGCCTCCAAACCTCGACATTATGGTGCTTTCTGCGGCAGCAACTCCGGGAGATGTTTTCAGCAATATTTATGAATACACCTTTGAATCATTTTTTGCGAATACGCAATTCAAATACAATGATAAATATTTGCTGAGTGTAAGTGTTCGCAGAGATGGCTCATCGCGTTTTGGTATTAATAATCGTTATGGCATTTTCTATTCTGTTGGCGGTTCATGGAATATCGACCAGGAAGATTTCTTTAAAGGCGGAGGAATGGTGAGCGCTTTGCGTTTGCGTGCTTCCTATGGTGTTAATGGCAATTCCGATATCGGCAATTATGATGCACAGGCAAATTATTTATATACCGGTAGCTATAATGGTGTTCCTTCAAGCGCACCGGTAAGCACAGGAAACTATGACTTAACATGGGAAAAGAACAAGCCTTTCAATGTTGGTATTGATGCATCGTTCTTTAAAGATCGCTTTGATTTAAAAGCCGATTATTACACCCGAACAACTACCGATTTATTATTGAATGTACCTGTATCACAAACATCAGGATTCTCTACACAGCTGCAGAATCTTGGCGCTATGATTAATAAAGGGATAGAAATAGAATTGGGTGCAGATATTCTGAGGCATCGTTCTGTAAGCTGGCATATTGAAGCTAATTTCTCAACCAATAAAAATGAAATCACGGAATTGTATAATCATCAGCAATTTATTTCCGGTTACAATAATGTATATACTGCTGCATTATATCTCTACCGCGAAGGAGAAAGTTACGGCACATTCTATATTCCGCTGTATGCCGGAGTGGATGCGCAAACCGGCGATGCGATGTGGTATACAGATTCAACAATGACTGAGACAACTACCGATGTTGCTGAAGCTAAAAATGCAATAGCAGGAAATGCGCAACCAAAATTTTTCGGTGGATTGAATAACAGTGTTTCATGGAAAGGCATCACCCTTTCGGCACAAATAAATTATGTCACAGGCAATCAGATATATGATATCTGGGGTGGATTTTTTCAGAGTGATGGCGCCAATCCGCAGTATAACCAATACAACACACTGCTTGACAGCTGGCAGCAACCCGGCGACGAGACAGATGTGCCGAAGTATGTTTATTACAATAAATCGGGCTCCAATTCCACATCAACACGATTCTTATATGATGGCGATTATGTGAGGCTTCGCGATGTTACTTTATCCTATGATATTCCGGCAAACCTCGCCACCAAATTGCGCATGAACAGTATTCGTGTTTATGTTAGAGGCACTAATTTATATACGTGGACAAAAGACAAAGATCTTCCATTTGATCCGGATGTGAGTTATGGATACGGCGATCTTAATTTGCCTGTTATGAAATCGATGATCGGAGGAATAACACTTGGATTCTAATTGTCAACGAGAAAAAATTTACTACAATGAAAAATCTAACATCTATCATAGGAATTTGTGGCGTAGCACTGATCACTTTGCTATCGTCATGTAAAGATGAATTTTTAGACAAAGTGCCATACGATGCCATTCCGTTTGATGACGCCCTGCTTACAGAAGATGATATGCAGGCTGCGCTGAATGGCGTTTACAGCAATATGCTTGGATCAGGGCTTTATGGCAGAACCGTGCCGATAATGGGCGATCTGCTTGCCGATAATGTGTATATCAGCTCTGCTAATACGGGCAGGTATATTCCGTTTAATACTTATGCCATTTTTGATGACAATGGCGATGTAGACGGCGTCTGGTCATCGGCATACTATGCAATTCTAAATGCCAATCAAGTAATTAGTGCTGATCTACCCGCCAATGCAAATGTTAACCAAATGCGTGGCGAGGCTTATGCTGCGCGAGGTATGATGTATTTTGATCTGGTACGCATTTTTGCAAAGCCGTACAATGCCGATAATATAAATAGTGCCGGCGTGCCGATCGTGCTTACCTATCAACCGGAAATTAAGCCTGCGAGAAATACGGTTGGCGAAGTATATGCACAAGCAGTAAGTGATCTCACTACGGCCATCAGTTTAATGACAGAAGAAAAAAATTCTGAATACATCAGTAAATATGTTGCTGTTGGTTTGTTGGCAAAAGTTTATCAATACATGGGAGACTGGGAAAATGCAAAGACGCAGTCACTTGATTTGATTAATAATGGCGGTTATTCACTGGTCGATTCTGCTGACTTTGTTTCGTTCTGGGCAGATCCAGGACCATCAGAATTATCGGAAACACTTTTCGAGTTGCGCATGGATATTGCTGTCAACAATGGATTCAACTCACTTGCCGCTATGTATGATGATGCTGTTTATGGCGATGCGCTTGTTGATTCGAATTTCTACAATAGTTACTCTGATGCCGATGTACGCAAACAATTAATGTTTGAAGCTGAATTAAGCGGTGAACCCATTGTTCGTGTAAATAAATATCCCAATTCTTCCAATACTTCTGATTATGACGACATAAAAATTATTCGTCTCGCTGAGGTATATTTAATTCTTGCCGAGGCTTATTATCATTTAGGTGATGAAGGCAATGCGCTAACATATTTGAATGCTATTGCCCAACAACGAGAACCTTCATTTGAGGGATATACATCGTCAGGTGAAACGCTGTTGAATGATATTACCAATGAAAGGAGGAAAGAACTCGCTTTTGAAGGCAATCGCGTTTTTGATCTCAATCGCCTGGGTTTGGATATCAATCGGGGACCGCAGTTTCCATCAGATGCATTATTTATTCCGATTTCAGATTATAGGAGATTAATGCCGATTCCATTATATGAAATCAATGCAAATCCGGCAATGGTGCAAAACCCCGGATATTAGTATGTAGCTCTTTCCATTTTGTGTAAAAGCGAAACGCGTAATGTGTTTCGCTTTTTTTATCCCTTCTGACAATTGACCACCTCCGGGCTCCAAAACAAACCTGTTTTAGGCTATATCGGTCTCCCTAAGCCTTTTATTATCTTTGCCCCGCTATGCGCAAGCTATTGTTGATGGTATCACTGCTTTGGGGCCTCCAACCGGTCGGGGCACAGATATTGCCATCCTACGGCGATTCGCGCACGGCTACTACCGGCTGGCAATTCCTCAAAATAGCTCCGGACGGACGTTCGGCGGGCATGAGCGAAGCTTTTCTGGCTGTGGTGGATGATGTTTCATCCCTGTACTGGAATGCCGCCGGACTCACCCAACTGGATAGCAACCGATTGCATTTTGGCGTTCAGTATACCGATTATGCAGCGGGAACAAGCATGAATTTTGGAGGCGTAAGCTATAGGATTGATGACAATACCTTAATAGGTGTGAGTATGCAGTATTTCGATGCCGGTGAAATGGATGTTACCACCGAATTTTTGCCCTTTGGCAACGGACAGACATTTCGCGCAACTGACTTAGGGCTTGGCATATCACTTGCAAGAGAGCTAACCGATATGTTCAGCTTAGGTATAACAGCAAAGTATGTGCGTGAAGACCTTGCCTCCGTGCACAATCAGAATATTGTTTTTGATTTTGGATTTCAATATGATATCGGTGTACAAAATACACGCTTTGCCGTAGCCATTACTAATTTCGGATTTAATACACAGCCGGGAGGTGAAATCGCTGTCGTTACACTCAGTGATAGTATACAAGCAACAGATTTCACCGAGATTGCCGTGCCGACAGTTTTCAGATTGGGATTTGCCTGGGACGCAATTAAAAATGAAAAGCATATACTCACTACTGCCTTTCAGCTCAATCACCCAACCGACAATAACGAAACTTATAGTTTAGGTTTGGAATATAGCTGGAAGCAATTGTTTTATGCACGCACCGGATACACATTCGCCACAGATCGCAGCGCGTTGCCCGCATTTGGATTCGGAACATATTTGCATAGGAATTATGGCACTATTAAATTCGATTATGGATTTAATTATGATGCCGTATTGGGCATGATTAATAAAATAGGAATTGCTTATACATTACCT
The DNA here is from genome assembly GCA_019694895.1 of Chitinophagales bacterium. GTDB lineage: Bacteria > Bacteroidota > Bacteroidia > Chitinophagales > BACL12 > UBA7236. Next base: position 14,764 of record JAIBBA010000016.1, on the reverse strand, counting down.
AACGGTATCCATAAAAAATCTACAGCCACACATTAATATGCGTCGCATTAATATTATCATATTATCAGCAGTAATTTTTACCGGCTTAAACAGTTGCGACTTTTTATTCGGCACACGAGAAGATGCTGTGGTAGATGAAATTTTTGAGGAAGGAGCTATTGATCCTGAATTAGTACAAGATGAAGTTGGCTATGTTCCGGTATTACCCTTCTGGACAGATTTTATTGAGCCTCATGATATTTTTTGCGGGTATGATGAAATGATTTATGTAGTAGATGCCGAAGGATTAAAAATACTCGATCAAACCGGAACCGTATTTCAAACAATTGCCATACCGGGCGCAACTGATGTTACACAAGACAGGCGTTTACATACTTATGTTGCCGGTCGCGTAGATTATGATGTTGATGGCGATGGTGTGATGGAAAACCTTGCAGCTGTTTATCATTTAACAGGAACGTCATATGGAAATGTTGAAATCATTGATACCCTGATACATCCATTTTGTGATGCATCGAGAAACATCACGGCATTCAGGGGTGCAGACGACGAGGCTGTGGAATTTACAGGTTTAGCCACATTGGCCGACAATACTTTATATGTAACACGCAAAGGACCTCGCAACGATGTGAGTGGTATTGCACGTGCAGATAATGCTATGCTCATTTACGATGAAAATGGCAATAATACCAGTTATGCAAATGGATTATCACCGGTAACAGGTAATTTAAAAAGCGTATGGGATATTTCAGGAATTGCGACTTTCGCAGCACCACCGCAAAGCCTTTCAGGAATTTCAGGTTCCGCTGAATTCATGATTTGTCTTGATCAGCCGTCAGCACCCTATAAAGGACTTTGGATTACACAAACCGTTGACCCTGAGGCAGGCATTATTTATGGCGAAAATGCATTGTTGACAGTATTTGATTATACTAAAGCCGACAGATTTTTATACGAACCCGATCGTTTTATTCAGCCCACCGATATTTATATCGCACCTGATTTTACGGGCTATATATTCATTACCGATGCGGGAACAGATTCTTTATATCAATTTACGAGAAAAGGGTATGAAGGTGTAAATCCACCTGCAGGCTCACCAAATACGAAGCAGATTATTGCCAGTTTCGGTGGTGTTGGCAGTGGTCCTTTCAATCTTATTGACCCCAGTGGAGTAGCCTATCTCCGCAAAGTAGTTTATGTTGCCGACAAGGGCAATGATCGCATTTGTCGCTACAAGTTGAGCAGTGATTTGGAGTGATGCTTATGTATTAACACTACTTTCGTTGTGACAAATAATTAATTCATCGCTGCCACCATTTCTTTAATGCCAGTTTCGGGTTTTGTTGCAGTGATACCGAAGCGCTTTTCGAATTTCGTGCTGTCGAAAATGTAATCGTTGTCAAACTGATACATCATCTCAGGAAACTCCCGCATTACCGGTACAAACCATCCCATTAATTTCAGCATCCACATTGGCGCAACTCTGATTTTTGGTTGTACACCAATTTCCTTTGCCGCCATTTCCATCCATTGACGCGTAGTGAGTTTCTCCTTTGTTGTAGGCAAATGCCACACCTGATTATATGCATCCGGTGTATTGCCTAAAATGGCTGTAGCTTTTCCGGCATCAGGAGTGTAAGTATAGGTGTGAATCTTATCGATATTGCCCATCGCATTTGCCGTTTTGCCCGCCTTCATGGGTTTTGCAGCCATTTCAATGAGTATACTGGTATTCACTGCAGGGCCATAAAAATCGGCGGCCCGAACAATCATGGCGGTAAGATTTCCTGCTGACACTTCCTTGTTAATCATATCTACAAGCGATTTCCTTACACGACCCTTTTTAGTCATCGGATTTAACGGCGCATCCTCTGTAAGCATGCCAACCGCTTTGGGGTCATAACTGTAGATATTATCGAAAAAAACCAGCTTGGCTTTATGTTTAATACAAGCATCAACAACCGCGCGCATGAACGGTGGCCACACCGCTTGCCAAACTTTTATATTATACTCAAATCCAACGGTTACATATACAATATCGCTGCCGGCGATCGCAGCATCAATGGATGAAAAATCTTTCAGATCGCAAGGATGTAGCTGATCGGTTTCATTTACTTTTTTAGGGTTTCTGCTAACCAGGCGAATGTCTTTGGTATACACTGAAAGCTCCTTCGCCAAAGGCACGCCAATAGCGCCTCCTGAACCTATTATCGTTTGCATAATTGCTGTAGACGTATTAACCGGGAAAATATTGTATCAAAAATTGACTATTTATACACTTACTATTCGCCATCGAGTAATTCTTTGAGAATTTTATCTACTTCCTCTTCTGTGGAAGTGAGTTTCGCTTTGCAAATTCGAATCAACTCAGATGCGCGCTTTACCTTGGCAGAAAGCTCATCAACCGAAATTTCTCCCAGCTCAATCTCAGCCACAATCTTTTGCAGTTCATCAAATGCCTCGCTATATCCTATTTTATCCTGCATTGTTATTCTTTTTTATTGAAGTTATTGCACTATTGATCACACCTTCTGAAGTAATAGTTTCAATTGCATCTCCCTGTTGAAGTTCTTCAAAGCTTTTGATCACCGCTCCTTTATGCAAAGTTATTGTGTATCCGCGTTTCAAAACCAGGGCCGGGCTCATATTGATAACATTTCGTTCAATGCCCACTAATTCGCGATTTCTCTCCAGCACAAACGCCGCCGATCGCATGTGTATTTGTTGTTTCAGATAGTCGATATTACTTTTTTCAGACCGCAGTCGAAAATTCATGACTTGCCGTATAAGTTTAATATTACTTTGCACATCATTATTGTGTCGAAGTAAGAGGTTCTCTGTCATAGACCGAAATAATTTCACTTCCGATTTCAAATGCGTGCGCTCTTCCATCAAGATGCGCAGTGCCTTGTCTGCAATAAATTTCTTCGCATCATTTACAGGAACAGAAAAATTGTGGAACTGCTGTAAAATAAATTCTCCAAGTTTAGTCGGTGTTATTGCATTATAATGGGCAATCATTTCACAAACAGTTTCATTTGTTGCGTGCCCAATTCCCGTGAGTACCGGCAATGAACTATTAGCAATTGCAGATGCAAGTCGGAAGTTATTATAACAGGAAAGCCCCACATCACCTCCACCACCTCTGATAATGGCGATGATATCAAAATGATGTTTAACCTTTTCTATGAGCATTAACTGCTGAATAATGCTGTCTATGGCCTTGTCGCCCTGCAATAAAGAGGGAAACAACATGTGAAAGAATTTATATCCCCATGGATTTTGTTCAATCACTTTCAGAAAATCGACATAACCTTTACTCGTTTCAACGCTGATGATGGCAATGCGTTGAGGCAGTTGCGGAAGGGGTAATTGCTTATTTTTGATATAAAGGTCTTCCGCTTTTAATTTGGCAATGGTTTCCAACTTTTCACGTTCCAGATCGCCCAAGGTATAGTTGGGGTCGATATCAATAATCGACAGCGACAATCCGTGAGCAGCATCGAAGGTGATACGTGCGAGGAATAAAATTTTAATGCCATCTTTTAAAGGCTCTTTCAGCACATCCTGAAATACTGCATTAATACGCAGATAATCAGCCCTCCATAAAGTCGATTTAAACTGTGCTACAATTTTCCCGTCTTTTTTTTCTACCAGTTCAGGATAACAATGACCTGAGTGCTTATAAAGATTGAGCTTATTCATTTCCGCCGTCACCCAGAAAGCAGAAGAATAGCGTTCGCTCAGTGTTTTTTCAATACTGCGCGCTACTTCCGAAAGAGAGAATATTTTTTTAGTGCCGGATTGTTCAGACATGCGGGCGACTAAAATACAATTTTGCCGTTGTCCCTACAAGTAAGGCAGACATTGTTATTTCATTATCAGCGTAAAACCGTCTGACAGAAATACCACCTTTTCAATATGTTTATGTAGAATATATTCACCTGCAGGCACGCCCCAGAAATCCAAGCCTGTGGGATTATCAACCCCTTTAGGAAGCAAATGCCATTTATAAATGTAAGAAGTGCCAATAACGCCGTCGCCCTTGAAATACCCAACAATTTCTCCACTATGTACGGTGCCGTCGAGCAACGAAATTGACACATCTCGACCATGATTTTCAGCCAGTGCATGCATAAATGCCAATGAAGTATCAGACATATATGAAACTTTAAGCGTTATTATCAAGGCGTGTCAACTGCACTTGATTCACAGGTTGATACACCAAGGGAACATCTTCAATTACGACATCACTCTTATCGAGGCCAAATGCTTTTTCATCACTTTGACCAAGTTGTTTGAGGAAGAAATACCCATTCAACAGGAGGCCTTCGTTCAGCGAAAATTCATTTTCTACAGACAAGAATTTTTCTATCACCACGAACTTGAAATCCGGTTCATAATTATACTTTGTCGAACCATCATCACGCAGATGAAGATTGAGTTCTTTATTGTCTATGAGCGCCTGAACAATGAGTTTAAAATATAATTCAGTTCGAGGTTGAATCCTGAATCCTACATGTATATTTACCTTTATCACTTTGTCTTCTATCAACTCCGATACATTGTATGATAAGGTGTAAGGCGCCTCAGTGCGGTGAATGTGCAGAAACCAATAGACATCGGCTCGTTTAGGTTTTTTGGAAAAGATAGACTTGATAATTTTCTCTTCAATCTCGTGACGATAATTTGCTTTTGTAAGATAAACCAAATGTGTAGAGAAACGTGGCACTTCATCATCTTCACTCAAGCGTTTGATTTGCTGAGCATATTTACCCAAGTCGACAAACTTGGTGAATCTGTTACTGATTTTCCTTCCTTTATAAATGGTGTACATGATGAGAATGAATATCGAACTCACCATAATAGTGATATAACCTCCCTCAGGGAATTTGCGAATGTTCGCGATAAAGAATGAAATTTCAATAGAGGCAAATAAAGTAACCAGCAATCCGATGAGCAATTTCGGCCATCTCAATTTAAATGCCAGGTAATAAGACAACAGATAAGTTGTAACCATCATGGTAATGGTAATAGCAAGTCCGTATGCTGCTTCCATATGCGATGATGTTTTGAAATGCAATACCACAAGCACGCATCCTATCCAAAGCATGATATTTACGCTGGGAATATAAATCTGACCTTTAGTATCCGAAGGTTGCCTTACAGCGATTCGTGGCCAGAAGTTAAGGTTCATAGCCTCGTTTATCAAGGTATAACTACCGCTGATGAGAGCTTGTGATGCAATGATTGCTGCCATAGTTGCAATGAGCACCCCCGGTAATAAAAACCATTCCGGCATGATCATGAAGAACGGATTTTCGCTTCCCAAAAAACTATCATACCTGCTGTTCATCAACCATGCCGCCTGTCCCATATAATTGGTGATCAAACATGTTTTTACAAATACCCAGGTAATGCGAATATTTTTCTTCCCACAGTGACCAAGATCAGAATACAATGCTTCGGCACCTGTTGTTGCGAGGAATACGCCCCCTAACAACGCAAATCCACCGGGATATTGCGTCAAGAATGCATAAGCATAATAGGGATTCAAGGCTTTGATGATATCGGGATGCTGTATCACTTGCAAGATTCCAAGAATAAACAACATCGAAAACCAGGTAAGCATGGCGGGACCGAACATTCTTCCTACTATCTGTGTGCCAAATCGTTGTACAATAAATAAAATGGAAATAATCACAATTACAATTGGCATTGTAGGAATATTATCAAGTCCATTAATATTCGACAGACCTTCTACGGCGGATGCAACTGAAATTGGCGGGGTGATGATGCCATCAGCCAACAATGCGGATGCGCCAATAATGGTAGGGATGATCAAATATTTACCATAGCGTCTTACAAGTGCATACAACGAGAAGATACCGCCTTCACCGCGGTTATCGGCTCGCAATGTCAGATAAATATATTTGAAAGTGGTTTGAAAAGTGATGGTCCAGAAGACGCAGGAAACAGCGCCATACACCAACATTTCAGTAACCGGTCGCTCTCCTACAACTGCTTTTACAACATATAAAGGGCTGGTTCCAATATCACCATAGATAATTCCCAATGCCACCAATAAAGTTGCTGCCGATACGCGACTATGCGCTGACTCAAATACCTTCTTCATGCACAAAAATTCTCAACGCAAAGTTGGCATGCGAGGTATTGGTAAAAAGTAAAATGAATCTTCCTTTATATAAAGATTATATAAAGATGTGCCTGACTCACATAAATCGATAACCTACCCCACTTTCAGTGATAATATGGGTAGGTTGATTTGGATTTTGCTCTATTTTCTTTCGCAAGGAAGCCACAAACACGCGCAGGTATTGCGTTTCAGACTGGTAACCTACTCCCCAGATCTCCTTTAAAATGAACTGATGCGTAAGTACGCGACCTTCATTTTTTGCCATCAATGCCAGCATATTAAATTCTGTGGATGTAAGCTTGACCGTTTCGCCGTTCAATCTGACTGTGCGACCCGGAAGGTCGATAGCAAGATCTCCTATTGTAATTATTGTTGCCAGGGGTTCTTGTTGGTTTCGACGAATGGCGGAGCGAATGCGTGCCAATAATTCTGCTGTGCGAAATGGTTTGGTGAGATAATCTGTTGCACCATTGTCCAAAGCTCTTACAATATCTTCTTCGCCATCCAGCACAGATAAAATGATGATGGCTTTATTATACCATTTTCTGAGGTCCTGCAACACCTCATGACCGTTCATATCAGGCAAACCGATATCGAGCAATATTAATTCAGGCGGATGGTTGGCAGCCATCACAATACCTTCGCGACCTGTAGTTGCCAGCCATACTTTATACTCATGACTTTCAAGTGTGATCTCGAGCAGTTTTCGGATCTGCGGTTCATCATCGATGATCAAAATTTCAGCCTTACTCATTTTTCAAATTTGAGATATATGAAGTTTCCGCAGGAATGTAAATTTCGAAACAAGAACCTCCTGAATCAACATTATGCAAGGTAATATTTCCTTTATGTGCTTCAACAAATCCTTTTACGATAGACAATCCCAATCCACTGCCACCGGTGCGGGAAACCGGCATGCGGTAAAATTTGTCGAAAGCGCGTTGGATTAACTCCTTTGGAAATCCCGGACCGTCATCTGCAATAGTAATATTGAAACCGTTGTCTGAATGCGCAAGCTTGACCGTAATAGTTGTGGAAGGCGGTGTATATTGAATGGCATTATGAATAATATTATACAATACCTGTTCCATTAATCCGCCATCAAATTTGAATAAAGGAAGATCGTCTTCTGCATGCACAACAATATGCTGAGTGTAACCGGGTTCCAGTTTTTGGATGACTGTGTAAACAAGTTCTTGTAAATCACACCAGTCGTATTTCGGCATGAGCATACCACTTTCCAGTCGGCTCATGTTTAATAAATTATCTACCTGCCTATTTAAGCGCATGCCTGCAGTATCTATTTCACTCAATAAAACAGATTTATTTTGTTCACTGAGATTTGAATCTTTTTCCTGTAAGGTATCTACTGCCCCTAATATTGCCGAAATTGGCGTGCGCAATTCATGAGATAAAGAATTTAATAATGTGTTATAAAGCTTGATGGTATTTTCTTTTTCTTCCTTATCACGTGCCTTTGTTTCAGCTTCCCTGATTTTGATGGTAAGCACTGCATTTACGGAGGCGATGATAAAATATAACAGAAACATCAACACATCTTCTGTATTGTCGATGTGAAATGTGTAAATAGGTGGAATGAACATGAAGTTCCATATAACTGCACTCAGAATTGCGGCTACCAGCACAGGATATACTTCGAACAACATGGCCAGGAAGCTCACCACCATGAGCAAAACCAGTGCAATTACCCGATAGCCGACAATACCTGTAAAGCTGAAACAAATTGCGGCAATGAGAATCACCACACCTATGCAAATGGCATATTGTGCAAGGATAGGAAGTTTTCGTGTGCTGAAATGCTTCATCGATGTGCAGAATCGATCAAAAGTATGGTATGCACTATAAAGATAATATAAAATCTTTTGCAGAATAGAAGCAACTGTGATCTACACATTAAACATGTTATCCCCTCAAATAAGCATTTCCTCGAATTACCGATTCGTCGAGTTCACATATTTTTTTCTTGCGACACATTTCTGTGAACAGATCACGCACTTTCTTGAAGTCGTTATGAAAAGGACAAGGTTTCGAATCTGAACATTTATTAAATCCTAATCCGCATTCTAAAAAAACTTCCTTTCCATCAATAGCTTCTACTATATCGATAACGTGTTTATGCCTTTGTTGTTCGCTGATATAAAATCCTCCGTGCGGACCTTTGATGCTGTTGATGATGCCGGCATGCGTGAGTTTTTGCAACAGCTTGCCTACGGTATGACTATTCTCATTTATTTCCGCAGCAATTTCTCCAATACTGTATCGTTCGCTAGATTGATGTTGAACACCCAGAAATACTACTGCTTTAATTGCTGCCTTACATGATACACTCAGCATTGCATAAACTTTTATAAGATGTTTGTGACCTTAGAAGCACCCGATACATTATTTAAACCAAAGATATGGATTGTAGTATAATTAAAGTATTCGCTTACTTTATTTTTGCAAATCGCTTTATAATGCATTGATAATTAAACAATTATACTAACACATAGCCAAGTTTGGCAAAAAATCAGGTTATAGTCCAAAAGCCAACGGCAAAGGTAAGCAAGCCATCCAAATTTAGTAGTCGGATATTTTTCATTATCCACCTCAATAATCTTGCATGGATACATACTTAATGTATCTTTATATCAACCAAAACATTACCCCACTGCATGGAGCAGGAGCAACAGTTGGCCCCGACCGCCGACCCCCGATTTTTACTACATGATGCCCTACCCTTAGACCAACTAAAAGTTTGGGTTTTGGCACCGCAACTTGAAACATCAGATCCTAACCTGGATTACTATTATGATTTCACCCAAAGTATAGAAGAATACACGAAGACTTTTAGACAGTTGCAAATTCAATGGCAATGGCAGCCGGTGAATATGGGTAATTACCAAAATGTGATTGCCGATATTGCAGCGGAGAGAAATGCGGGTTTATCATTTCCGGTAGTGTTTAATATTTGTGATGGCGATGAAGTAAATGGTGCACCGGGCGTATCGGTGGTGCATGCATTAGAAAAGCACAAACTCATTTATACCGGCGCCGATGCATATTTCTACGATATTACGACTTCCAAAATCACCATGAAGGAGGCGTTTGATCTTGCAGGAGTGCCTACTGCCAAATGGGAAGCGGTAACAGATCGCAATCAGGACATCAGCGGCATATTTCAGCGATTAGGATCTCCGCTGATCGTAAAGCCAGCAGTTTCTGGCGGGAGCATGGGATTGAATGTAAAAAATGTGGTAGAGAATGAAACAGAGTTGAAAGAGCAAATCAATAAAATATTTGATGGCTATCGCGGATGGCAATTATCGGCCGGAGGCATTGTTGTTGAGCAATATATCAATGGGCCGGAATACACCACCATGATCATTGGCGCTTCTGACCAACCACGAAATTGTGTGATTTATACACCGGTTGAACGCGTATTTCATCCATCGCTCCCAGATAAGGAAAAATTTCTCTCTTTCGACAGGCTATGGGAAATATATGAAGACGAAACACCCATGCCGGAAAACGATAATTTCTATAATTACACCTTACCGGCACGTTCGCTCATCAGTAAATTGAAACGCATCAGTTGGGATGCCTATGTATCGGTTGGCGGCAAGGGTTATACGCGGGTAGACCTGCGCATGGACAAGCATACCGGTGAAATTGGCGTGCTGGAAGTGAACGCACAATGCGGTTTAAGTGAGGATGAAGATTATACTTCCATTGGTGCGATTTTGCGCATGAGTAATAAATCATTTGCTCAAATGGTAGTTGAGATCATCAATGATGCCACATATCGTTGGATGAAAAAGAATCGCGTTAGAAAATTGCAGAAGTCATATCGCGAAGCATAAAAAAATCAATAAATAAGCATCATTATAAATCGGTTGAATTTCATGAGCAGTGTAGCGCCATTCAAAGTATGTGTTTTGCAACCGGATTATTCAACCAGCGATGTAGATTATCAATACTACGATCCCCCTCGCAATCTTCAACCGCTATTGCCAAATGCAATTGTAGATCACGTTTTTTTAAATAAGCTTACTACCTACAAGCAGTTACGTGAACTTAAGAAAAAGGGCTACGATATTTATGTAAACCTGTGTGAAGGTTATTTAGATTGGAGTATTCCGTCAATTGATGTGATTTATTGCATGGAATTGCTGGGCTTGCCTTTTACCGGACCTTCATCATTACTCTACGATCCTACCAAGGAGTTAATGAAATATGTAGCATTTACATGCGGTGTAAAAACGCCAGCATTTGTATTATTACAAAACCTTGATGAGATAGATTCCATTGCATCACAACTTCAGTTTCCTTTATTTGTAAAACCATCAAAAGCAGGAGATAGTTTGGGGGTTGATGAAAAGTCACTGGTGCATGATGTAACAGCATTAAAGAAAAAGGCCGAATCAATTATTGAAGAATACGGTCCTTTGTTGGTGGAAGAATATATTGCCGGCAGAGAGTTTACAGCACTGGTAATAGCCTCACCCGATGAAAATGGCGCTGCAAAGGTTTTACAACCCATAGAGTATATTTTTCCCGAAGGATTTGCTTTCAAAACCTATGCGCTGAAGACATCAGAATTACATCCTAACGCCAATATACCTGTCACGGATGCTGCTATCATTAAAAAGTTGCAAGACGCCACTCGCTTAATATTTACAGGCTTCAACGGAGTTGGTTACGCCCGATTAGATTTCAGAATGGATGATAAAGGCGACCTTTATTTTTTGGAGATCAATTTCACCTGTTCCGTTTTTTATAGCGACGGATATGAGGGATCAGCAGATTATATTTTGCGCGAAGACGGTATTGGACAGGAAGGTTTTTTACGTGCTATTATTGATGAAGGGATGGCGCGTTATCGTCGAACACATAAACCATTTTGTTTAAAAGGAAATGCGCGCACAGGATATGGTATTTATGCGACACGTGATATTGAGAAGGGCGAAGTGATTTTTCATGGTGAAGAAGCATCACAGCGCATCACCACACGGCGACACGTAGAAACACATTGGCCTGAAGACATGCAATTAGTTTTTAGGAGATATGCCTATCCGATAAGCAATGAAGTGTTTTTATTGTGGGATAATGACCCCAATGCCTGGGCGCCACAAAATCACAGCTGCGAGCCATCTACGGCATACGATGGTTTGGATGTTGTAGCACTGCGCAATATTTCATGTGGTGAAGAACTTACACTTGATTACGCTACATTTTTAGATGAGCACATGGAACCGTTTGAATGCCATTGCGGTAGCAAGAATTGCCGAGGGTTAATCAAAGGAACTTTAGGAAACAGTATTTCTGAGATGGAGAGAAAGAAATAAAAAGTGATGGCAATATATAGTGTATGCGAATTTTGGCAGAACAGAAAAAATTAAACTGCGTTTTGTTTCAGCTGTCATAAAATTTTGCATTATTTGACCACCTTCTTTTCCGGTTCAAAAACTACCTGATAATCTCCATCCACTCTTTCCACAACACGTAAATCGAAATATTGACCAATTTGGATTGCCTTATCAATTACAATTTCTCTTTCGCCCAAGCGATTTAACAACACGTCTCTATCACCTTTTGTAATCAAATCCATATCGAAGAAAACATCACCATAAGAAACGCCATACGCTATATTCATCATTGCGTTTCTACGTTTATTAATGCGGGTAATCAGTATGAAATCATATTCACCTAAAGATTTCCATTTACCGAATTTAATCCCATAGATGCTGGTAAAATCACTGTATGATTTTGCATTAATCAACACCTCTACACCCGATCGCATAGATAATAATCCGAAATCTACCATTGCAAGTAAAAGCGCCGGTATCGGGCTAGTCATATTGAGGAACATTCCAACTACAATAATAAAGACCACCACAAAAACATGCGGTGGAAAGGGCCTTGACTTCGTTGTGGAAAACGAGCCGGGTTCAAAACGATCTATTGGAGGAATAGATTGAATTGGTGTTTCCATTAGTCCTTGCGGTAAAACAATCCGTCAATCGTATCATCATCAAAGCCTTCTATCTCTTCATTGTTGATTTTTAAATAAGCGGCGCTGATAAAAATTGTTTGTGCAGCGCTACTTATTGTGGTAACAATTAGAACACCAAGAAAAGCGAGTATCATGGAAGCAAGTGTGCTTATTAGCGAGCCGATAAAGAATAAAGGTACAGCTACCAATAATAAGCCGAGAAGATTAAATACAAGTAAACTAAAACCGGCACCAATGCTTTCACCCCATTTTTCGCGCATAATTTGAGCAGAACGCTTTACTGCATCAATAGGGCGCAAATTTTCATATGCCAGTACCGGGACCACAAAAAATGTAGCAACACTCCATACAAGGCCAACAAGACCGGTAATTATCTTACCTACTATGCCTACCTTTTCCTGAATTGATCGCAAAATCAAACCAACCGTCGCCGCTACCAAGGCCCAAGAAAAAATCACCCCTATGCGGCTCATGCTGAAATTAAGTCCATCGGAAATTGTTGGTGTCTTACCTTGAAAATAAAGGCGGGCACAGTGAATTAATGCCATGTTGAAGAACACAACTACAAAATAGCTAATGAGGTAATAAACAAACAAAATAAAATATCGCATTGGATTACCATTGTCGAGCAGGTGTTGTACTTGCCCGAAATCGGAACCCAACATTGCGAATATAAAAGTGGCGATGATCAATAACATTACCGCTCCTGAAAGGATTGGAAAAACTAATAATTGTTTGTTTTTGCGAATTACCGAAAACCCTGCCATCGAGATTTTCCAGCCATTGCCCATGCGGTCGAATGTGTTCATGTGATTGAATTTTATATAAAATTAGTAAAAATGGTTTACAAATACAATATGGAGAGATTACGGGAATTCGCGAGAAGGACCGGAAGGTGTGGAAATATAGGGCGATGGCAACTAACAAATTTGTCAATTCGATAGTGAAATTCGCTAGGTCGGGAAGGTTTAAGCACGTCAAGTTATAGGAAGTAATGTATGGCATCACTAAATTAAATTAGAGTCTGATTAAAAAATCCGTGTGCAATTGTTGTCTGAATCACGGATTACACAGATTTAGAGATTACACAGATTTAAAGATTATACAGATTTAGAGATTAGACGGATTTTTTTAACTAATTAGAGGTGGATTTCTAATGAAAATTATTTTTATTGAGAAGACATGCAAAAAATTGCACATTAACATCATTTGAATAATTCATTAGTGCGCGAAGGTCTGAATGCTTAGACCGCTCCCCTATAAATTCTTAAATCCGTGAAATCCATTAATCCGTCCAATCCGTGATTCAGACATCTTTAAAAGCAATGGCCGGCTTCTAAGTATCTCACTTGAAAACCGGAGCGAAAAAACACTCCTGCTTGCGCTCAAGATCACATGCGCATATGAACACACGAACAAAATAAATAATGTGCAATTATTGTCTGAATCACGGATTACACAGATTTAAAGATTATGCAGATTTAAAGATTATACAGATTTAGAGATTATACAGATTTAGAGATTAGACGGATTTTTTTAACCAATTAGAGGTGGATTTCTAATGAAAATTATTTTTATTGAGAAGACATACAATAAATTGCACATTAACAGCACTTGAATAATCCATTAGTGCGCGAAGGTCTGAATGCTTAGACCGCTCCCCTATAAATTCTTAAATCCGTGAAATCCATTAATCCGTCCAATCCGTGATTCAGACAACCTTAAAAGCAATGACCGGATTCCGAGTATCTCACTTGAAAACCGGAGCGAAAAAACACTCCTGCTTGCGCTCAAGAACACATGGGCACATGAACACACGAACACAAAAATAATGGGCTATTATTGTCTGAATCACGGATTACAAGGATTTAGAGATTACACAGATTTAAAGATTAGACGGATTTTTTAAGACTAATTGTATGTATACTTGCAGATTTATATTGAATATGAAATTATTTAGTAAATAAATTATATTTAAATTTTATTTGCATGATGATTGGAGAATTGAGGTATAAGGACATTTCGGAGAAAATCATTGGTGCTTCGTTTGAAGTGCATAAATTCTTGGGCAACGGCTTTCAAGAGGTCATTTACCAAAGGGCTTTAGCGTATGAAATGCGCAAAGCGGGATTGGAATTTGCCAGAGAGATTGAACAGGATATTTATTACAAGGAATTGGAAGTTCCCATAGGCACACGCAGGGCTGATTTTGTGGTTGAGGGCAAAATCTTGGTTGAACTCAAAGCAATTATTCAGCTAGAAGATGTGCATCTAGCTCAAGCCCTAAACTACCTTAAGGCCTACAAACTAGAAGTAGGACTACTCATCAACTTCGGCAGTAAAAGTTTAACCTTTAAGCGCTTAGTGTTATGAAAAGAACAATTGAATATCAAATACCGAAAACCTCACTCTACAACAATCGAAACAAATCCATGTAATGCATTAATCCGTGAAATCCATTAATCCGTCTAATCCGTGATTCAGACATCTTCGGCAGTAAAAGTTTAACCTTTAAGCGCTTAGTGTTATGAATAGAACAATTGAATATCAAATACCGAAAACCTCACTCTACAACAATCGAAACAAAT
>JAIBBA010000097.1 GCA_019694895.1 Chitinophagales bacterium | reverse complement strand
TCGATCTTGCCCGGAATTTTTCCTAATTCTTTTTTCACGATTTCGAGACTGTCTTTCGCATCGGCAACTTTATATTTATTTGGTGATGTTGCGATACGTTGCTCATAAGAAGCAATAATAGCATTGATCTCTTTTTCGCGATCTTGCAATTTTTCAATTTCACCTTTCACACCAAGTTTAGTGCTACCGATGAGTGTCACACGACGATGGTCAATCCATTCGCGGGTAACAATGCCAAGCGGATTATCTGCACAGATCAAATCATTATCGCGAGGTCCTAATTTTCCATCAGGTCCGGGATAGCGTGCACTCCAAAAGAATTGCTGACCGGTTACTTCAAACACAATAGCATCGTCCTCAGCATCACCCATGATATCGGTCCAAGCTTGCAAACCAAAAACCACAAGTCCTGTCAAAACAATTGTAGGCACAACGGTCCAGATAAACTCAAGCTTATTGCTATGCGCAAAGTGCGTAGCCTGATGACCGGGACGGTGGCGATATTGATAAACGAAAATAAATAACAACACATTCGTGATCACGAATACAATTCCTGTCACCCACAATGTGATTACGAACATCCTATGAATAATAAGACCGTTATCAGATGAGTGGTGATCTACAAGATAATCATGGAAATGTCCGAATGACCAGAAAAATCCGATCATACCCAACACCATAAATATCATTCCGAGTGAAGCATGAAATTTGGTCATACTTACGGTGGTAGTATCACCTCCGCGAAGTTGTCCAACTAGGTCGAGTGTTCTTGTTACCTGGAACAAGACCACAACGATCATTAAAATTGCAATAAATATCAACCAACCGGTAGCCATTGTGATAATTTGATTTTAGATATGATGGTCAAGACTTTCCTTATACATCGGGTGATTTTGCGGAATGAGTGATGCTTTCGCAAGCTCACCGAATACCACAAACAAGAAGAGGCCGGCATAAGCGATAAACATTCCGATCTCCAGAATTCCAAAGTGCACTTCTGTGCCTAAAGTTGCAGGTGTAATCATCATGTAAAAATCCAACCAGTGGGTAATGATGAGTCCGATTGCTACAATCATCAGCACATTCATATTACGTTTCGCATCACGACGCATTAATGTCAGGAATGGGAAAAGGAAATTGAGTAAGAGGTTCGCATAGAACAACCATTTGTAGTCTGTGCGTGCGCGGTCGAGACACCAACGTGTTTCTTCAGGAATGTTGCCATACCAGTATAACATGAATTGGCTGAACCACAAGTATGTCCAGAACACGCTGAAGCCGAATGCATATTTACCTAAATCATGCAAGTGGTTCTCATTCAATTGTGTCAGGTAACCATTGCGCTTGAGATAAATAAGAATAAGAATGGTAGTACAAATACTTGCAACAAAAAGAGAGATGAAGTTATACCAACCAAACAAGGTGCTATACCAATGCGGATCGAGTGCCATCACCCAGTCCCATGTCATTGTAGAACTGCTCACAGCCCAAATGATGAGGAACACGGCAGCAGCTTTGCGCGTTTTCTGATAAAAAGTATCTGAATTATCAAGGTCTTCGCGCAATGAATAACGGCGAATAATCATTGCCATTAACACCCACAAAAACAAATAGCTGATAGAACGTATACTCCAGAATGTTTTATTCAGATAAGCAGATTTATGATCGATCAGACGATCGTAATATGGATTTACAACCATTCCATTTTCCAACACTTCAGGTTCCGGTTTTGCTGCATCAACATGTTCAGGAGCAGGAGCTACCTGATGATATTGAAAATCCTGCCAGGTGCGATTGTAATCAACGGCATGCTCAGTGCTATGACCTTCTTCGGCAAGTTCTGCTTCGTAATCTTTCAATGCTTCAACAGAAACTTCTTTTTCCTGAATAAAGGTATTTGTCCAATGGTGGTATAAATGATGATAATCGAAGATCACTCCGAAAACTACCACGAGCATTAATACAGCACCCACTTTCGAGAACTGGCTCATTGCTTCAGGTATTCTTTTCACAGTGATATGCCAGCCGGCCATACCGATCTGGTGAGCAGCGAGGAAGAATACTGCTAAAACCGATATTCCTAAAAAGAATAAAGTGTTTTGCAGATAATTCGACCAGAATCTGTCCATGGAGGCACCGGTTAACATGCCCACAACGACGAGTACTACTCCGATCACGAGCATGCCTAAGAAGCGATTCTTCAGCTTGGCCGTGTATTCAAATTTATTTGAGCCGTTCATGCTATTCTGATTTCCTTTTTTTACGTTAGTGGTTGTAATCTGTTAATTAGTGCCGGTTGTTGTAGCAGCAGTTGCAGCATTTTGAGCGGCATAATCTGCTTGCATTTTCTTCACATAAGTAATCACTTTCCAGCGCTCTTCTTTCGATAAAGCATATGCATATGATTGCATTGCGTTACGTCCATACGTTACAGAATGGAACATCGTGCCTTCTGTCATCGCCATATACATCGGATCGAAATATGAAGGTGGCATGGCTGTATATTTTCCTTCTGTAACAATAAATCCTTTTCCGTTTCCTTCAACACCGTGACAAACAGCGCAATAGATATTAAAGAAATGTTGTCCCTGTGCTACAACCTTTTCGTCATTAATACTAAAAGGGTTGTGATTTTCGGTAGCTGCGCGCAAATAACCTTCCGGTGTATTTGGAATGGTATATGGCAGGTTGAGTGCCATTTTCAAGCTGTCGGCTTTCACACCGGCAACTGCATTACCTACATAAGGAACAGTACCTGCAACAGGAGTCATAGCGGTCATGCTATCACGCAATTCAGGGTTCAGGGTATATGGTTCGTAAGCACGAGAATAACTCATATCCCAAGTATAGGAGTCGCCCGGATAATCACCGCTTGCTTTTTTACAAGAAGTGAGCACTGCCGGAATCATCACAGCAGCAACAAGAGCGATCATTATGTTTCTTTTCACCATTGGTATGGATTTTCTGTATTAAAGTTCTTTTTCATGGATTTCCACAGCACCGCTATCGCTCAATACTTTTCTGATTTCAGTTTTCTTGGCATCGGTAGTATGGTCGTCAATTTCGAAAGTCATTGCAAACATGTGGCAGGTAGTGCGTTCATCAACGATCTCTGCTTTCATGCCCGGAGCAAGTCTGTTCAGATAGAGGTATGTAAGGAACATACCTACTGATGCAAATAATACTGTAAGCTCGAAAGTAATAGGAATCCATGATGGAAGCGACAAGTATGGTTTACCACCGTAATTGATAGGGTAATTATTGGTAGTTATCCAAAGGATGAACGACAAAGCCGTCAGCGTACCTGTTGCTCCGAAAATAAAACCGGCGCTGTGCAATTTTGTCATACGCAAGCCCATTGCATCATCAAGTCCGTGCACCGGAAATGGTGTATAGCAATCGTGTATTTTCAATCCTTCTGCTCGCACTTTTTTTACGGCTTTGATGAGTACTACCTCATCATCATATAAACCGTACATTATTTTTTTAGTGGCCATTTGCTAACCTTTATTTATCTGGGTTATTGGATTAATGGTGATTATCTTCTTCGTGTTTATGAATGGCATCAGGGCCTGTATATTGATCGCCCGCTGTTTTCAGGATCGATTTCACCTCTGCTACTGCTATCACCGGTGCTACTTTAGAGAAGATGAGGAACAGTGTCATAAAGAATCCGATCGTGCCGATATAAATGAACATCTCTACATAAGTAGGATAATACATTGTCCAGTTAGAAGGAATAAAATCGCGGTGTGTAGACGTAACGATGATCACGAAACGCTCGAACCACATACCCACGTTGATGAAGATCGACATGAAGAATGTGAATACTACACTGCGACGTAATTTGCGGAACCAGAATAATTGTGGTGATACAACGTTACATGTCATCATACCCCAATAGCTCCACCAATAAGGACCCATTGCACGGTTGAGGAATGCATAACGTTCGTATGGGTTACCGCTATACCAGGCAGTAAATAACTCGGTGATATAGGCAACACCCACAATAGATCCCGTGAGGATGATAATTTTATTCATCGCCTCGATATGGGCGAGAGTGATATATTCCTGAAGATTAAATACTTTTCTTACCACCAACATCAGCGTCAATACCATCGCAAATCCGGAGAAGATCGCACCGGCAACGAAGTATGGAGGGAAGATGGTAGTGTGCCATCCCGGAATTACCGATGTGGCGAAGTCGAAGGATACGATGGTGTGCACCGACAATACGAGAGGAGCCGATAAACCGGCGAGAACCAGTGAAATCGATTCGAAACGCTGCCAGTTTTTAGCTGTTCCTTTCCACCCGAAGCACGCGATGTTATACATCTTTTTGGTGAATGCCGATTTCGCACGGTCGCGGATCAAAGCAAGATCCGGAATCAAACCGGTATACCAGAATACCAGAGATACTGTAAAGTATGTCGAAATCGCGAATACGTCCCAAAGCAATGGTGAGTTAAAGTTCACCCATACCGGACCGCGTGTATTTGGATAAGGGAAGATGAAGAAAGCGAGCCATACACGTCCCATGTGAATGATAGGGAACAAGCCCGCGCAGATTACCGCGAAGATAGTCATCGCCTCTGCTGAGCGGTTCACTCCCGTGCGCCATTTTTGTCTGAACAACAGGAGGATGGCTGAGATCAGGGTTCCGGCGTGACCGATACCGATCCACCAAACGAAGTTGGTGATATCCCAGGCCCAACCAACGGTTTTGTTTAATCCCCACATACCAATACCGTAAGTAATGGTAAGGCCGATCATCACAAAGCCATTGATGGCGAGGAGTCCCGACAAGGTGGTGGCAATAAACCAGGCCTTGCTCGGCTTGGCTTCTACCGGCGCACAAATATCATCAGATATCTGTTTGTAGGTCTTATGACCTTGGATCAGCGGTTCCCTTAAAGGTGATACGAACATAACTGCTTAAGTGGTTGAATTATTTATAATTGAACAAATCCATGATATCGAGCGCTTCAGTACCGTGACTGTCGGCTTTGTCTTTGTTCCTTACCTTAGTTTTATATGTTACAGATGGTAACCAGTGGAATTCTTCGAGAATACCGAAGGTTCTTTCATCCATAGTTTCTGTTGTAATTGCACTCTTCTCATCGTAGTTGTTACCGAATACGATAGCATCGGCAGGGCAACCGCTTTGACATGCAGTGCGGATTTCACCGTCGGCCAATTCGCGACCTTCTTTTTTAGCGGTAAGTTTCGCATCCTGAATACGTTGCACGCAGAATGAGCATTTTTCGATAACACCGCGTGAGCGAACTGTTACATCAGGATTCAATACCAGACGGGTGAGGTCTTCAAACAATCCGAGGTTTTCTGTTCCGCTTGGATCGTTCATAGTTCCGAAAGTATCGGCAGAACCGTAATCGAACCAGTTGAAGCGACGTACTTTATACGGACAGTTGTTTGCGCAATAACGTGTTCCGATACAACGGTTATAAGCCATTTGGTTAAACCCTTCGGAGCTGTGGTTGGTAGCGCCCACGGGACAAACGTTTTCGCAAGGAGCATTTTCGCAGTGCTGACACAGCATAGGCTGGTAGATCACTTCCGGATTTTCCGGATCGCCACCGTAGTAGCGGTCGATGCGCATCCAATGCATTTCGTGTGCACGGATAACTTCTTTTTTACCTACAACAGGAATATTGTTTTCGGCATTACAAGCAACCACGCAGGCGCCGCAACCGATACAAGAGTTGAGGTCGATATTCATACCCCAGTTGAAACCATTCTTTTTACCGAAATAATCGGGATAGAAGGTTACATTATTCCAGGCAAGTGCTTCTTCGCGGTCTTCGTTACCGGCTTTAGCACTCTTCTTATATTCTGCAAGGGTAGTTTCTTTGATGATACGGCGAACAGAAAGTCCGTCGTTGATGCTGAAATGCGTTTGTGTTTGTGCAAGTTTTACGTTTTCACCTACAGGTTCCATCGTAGCATTAGATGCCATATAGCTAACACAATCACCTGATGCATCGAGCATAGGATAAACATTCACACCAACACCTGCACCACCTTTTCCGATAGCTGTGCGGCCATATCCAAGCGCGATAGAAACAGATCCATAAGCCTGTCCCGGCTGAATAGCCACAGGTAATTTCACTGATTTACCGTTTACGCTGAATGTAACCATATCGCCATGCATAAGTCCTTTTTCGCTTGCATATTTTGGCGATACGCTGATATAATTATCCCAAGTGATTTTTGATATCGGATCCGGCATTTCATGCAACCATGGATTGTCGGCATAACGACCGTCGCCGATAGCTACAGTCTCATAAAACTGCACTTGCAAACCCGAAGCTTTTTTCGACATTGCGATGATTGCAGATGCAGAAGAAGACAAGTCGGCAACCGGTGCTTCATTCGCCATTACTGCATCAGCAGCGAGCATTGCTTTTACGATATCGCCGGCACCTTCCATTCCGCGATGTGATTCCGGTTGATATAAACCGATCTGCAACGCTTTGTTGAATGCAGTGGTAGTTGACATAGAGCCAGCCAATGGACCTTCAGCCCAGGCTTGCATCATAAAGTCATAATAACCAATATTATTACCACTCCATTTCAACAATGAATCCTGCATCTGACGGGTTTCGAACAGATTATGGATAGTAGGTTGACTGAGTGAATAGAAACCTTTACGTGGTTCGAAGTCATTCCATGATTCAAGATAATGATGATCAGGCGAAATGATTCCGCAAGCTTCAGCAGTTTCGTTGATTGCAGTAGCGAAAGAAACAGAAATAGCTGCTTTGCCGATAGCTTCTTTTAATTCAGCACCCATTGCATGGTCATACACAGGATTACAATCGTAAAACATTACGGCAGTAACTTGATTACCATTCAATTCGCTGATCAGTGTTTTGATGCTTGCGTCAGTACCTTGACGAAGTTGTGAAGCACCGTCGAAGCTGATGGTAGTACCATAGTTTCCTAATGCATCGTTAATAGCATTAATGACAACTTGTACATTTTTATCATTGCATCCGCTTACTACGAGTGATTCGCCGCGATTAGCTTTCAGATATGCTGCAGCTTCAGCAATGCGTTTTTGTTTTTCGGCATCCTGAATTTTAACACCATTAGAAGCATTTCCGCCGGTGATGGCATCATATAAATTAAGTGCAACGATACCTAATTCTGAGGGCAGTACCGGCACTCGATAATCGGCATTAGAACCGGTGAGTGACAGACGGCTTTCAAATTGGTAGTGGCGGCTCATATCGGTATTTCCTTTCGATACTTTGCGGTTTGCCACATACCCTTTGGTATATTCTACAGGAGATATCCATGTTCCGAGGAAATCGGCATCGATACCTACGATAGCTTTTGCTTTTGAAAAATTATAATGAGGTATTTCTGCTTTACCTTTTGTTGCCATGTTTGCCATCAACATACCATCATAAGAAATGGCATCGTAAGCATATACTTTCGTATTAGGATATTTCTCAGCGAATTTGGCAAACACCTTTTTTGTAGAAGGGCTGATAACTGTAGAAGTAACGATGCGAATTTGCGCATTTGGATTCGCCTCTAATTTACCCATGATGGCTTTATCTACTTCGTCCCAAGTAGCATTTCCCATGCCACGTGAGCCTTTCACCATTGGATTGCGGTAGCGGGCAGTATCGTAAAGGCTCAGAACAGAACCTTGCACGCGTGCTGATGTACCACCTTTAGTGATCAGAGAATCGCGGTTACCTTCAACTTTGATTGGGCGACCTTCACGAGTTTTCACGAGAATACTGCAATAGTCGCCGCCGTGATAATAAGTAGAAGCATACCAAGTTGCGATACCCGGAATTACATCCTCAGGTTTGAAAATATACGGTGCCACTTTGCGCACAGGCATTTCGCATCCCGCTGCTACGGTAGCTGCGGTGAGACTGAATCCCATTATTTTAAGGAAGTCGCGACGCGAAGACTGCAGCGTGTCGTTTTGTTCATCGAAGAACTCAACCGGTATTTCCTGGTGAAATTCATGTTGCGTAAGTTGCATGAATTCCGGCTCTTGTTTTAACTCTTCAAGGCCTTTCCAGTATTTTTTTTCTGCCATCTGGTTATGGTTAGATATGGGTTATTAGAATAAAATTAATAGTGGCATTTCTGACATTCAGTAGCGCCGATATCTACAGCTTTAACATCCTTGATTTCGCCGTTTTTAAGTTTTTCGTGCAGCACCTCGTAAGGCTTATAGAAATCGTTGGTAGTAAAGTTGACGTTTGAATTACGGTGACAATTCACGCACCATCCCATCGACAGGTTTTCCTGTTGTTGAACCACATCCATTTCCTGGATTTGGCCGTGACAGGTCTGACATTCGATGCCGGCAACTGTTACGTGCTGTGCGTGGTTGAAATATACGTGATCAGGCAGGTTGTGAATACGCACCCACTCGATCGGTTTAGCTTCTTTATCGTAAGTATTTGTTTCAGGATTGAAACCGATATAGCTATAGATCTTAGCAATCTCTTTATTATAAACTTCTTTCGGATAGTTTGGATCTTTTCCTGTTACTCCCTGAATGTTATAATGACAATTCATACAAACACTCAATGATGGTATCACAGCAGATTTTCCGCGTTCGGCACCTACGTGACAATATTTACAGTCAATCTTATTGATGCCCGCATGTACTTTATGTGAGTAAGCAATAGGTTGCTCAGGAGCATAACCTTGCTGACGGCCGAGCGATGTAGCACTGTTCCACATGGCAACGCTGAGCAGACATAGGAAAGCCAAAACCAATAATGCAACCAGTGGGCGATATTTCCGTTGACGCCAGAACGGAGTGCGATCAGCTTCACCTTCGTCATATTTCTGACGCACGAGACCATCGAGATAACGAACGGCACGTGCCAAGATGAATGCAATAAATACCAGCGCAATGATCAATATCCAATAAAGGGTAGAGTTATCATTCTTTGCTGTGGTAGTAACCGGTCCGCCGGTTGTTGTGTTGGCTGCTTC
Organism: Chitinophagales bacterium; assembly: GCA_019694895.1. GTDB lineage: Bacteria > Bacteroidota > Bacteroidia > Chitinophagales > BACL12 > UBA7236. The sequence goes on along the minus strand of JAIBBA010000097.1, from coordinate 2,398 downwards.
TGCCTTCTTGCGTTCACCTTCTACTTTGATGTAGTAGAGGATGTCTGCAATATCCTGATCCTTAAACTGCGGGAAAGCAGGCATGATGCTGTTGTACTGTTTGTACAAATCGTTAGCATATTTATCGCCTGTAGCCAGGAAAGCCTGTGAATTTCTGATCCATGCATACAGGTGGGTGCTGTCGGTCCAACGCGATTGAACGTCCATCAATGCCGGTCCAGTCATCTTTTTATCGATGAGGTGACAGCGTTGACAATTGGTTTGGAACAATGTTTGTCCTTCTGCTTCGCCTGCAAACGCCTGATTGGCTGTTGTCAGAAACGCGAAAAATAAGAAACCGGTCAGTAGGCGTCTGATGGTCGTCTGTTTCTTCATTCGCACAATAGAGTATATTTAATTGGTTAAAATATGGCTGTTGTCTAAAAACCCGTGCAAAGCTAACCACCAAGCTTCAAATCTTTAACAAATCTTTTAAAATTTTTTCGACCTTATTTCGTCATGCTCAAATCCTTGCTGCATAAGGGTTACACGAAGATGAAATAGCTTGTTTAGACGTGTTCTAAATTAACATTGTGAGTTATACACATACCTGTGGGTTACGTAAAGGTTTGGTAAAGCGACAACACTGGCACAGTTTTGTATGTGAGTAATTGAAAATCAATGGATTTATGAAAAGAATGATTTACGCATTGTGCTTATTTACCCTGTTAGCCAGTGGATGCAAAGTTGCAGAGAAAGAATTCAGAAAGGGGAATTACGATGATGCCATCGACATTTGTGTAAAACGCCTGATCGACAATCCCGACAAGGCGGAGTACATTCAAATCCTGGAAGAGTCGTTCCGTCGCGCCAATGATGGTGATCTGGCGGCTATTAAAGCTTTACATACCGACGGTAATCCCGACAGGTGGTCGACCGTTTATGACATCTACCAAGGGATTTATGTGCGTCAGGAGAAGATAAAGCCCTTGATGCCGTTATATCTTGGCACCGAGGAGCGCGATGCGGAGTTTAAGTTTGTAGATGCCGTCGGAGAGCTTAACAATGCGAAAAAGAACGCCGCTGCCTATTGGTATGCACTTGGTGATGAAAAGATGAAATCCGGTGATATGCATCAGGCGCGCGATGCCTACTATGAGTATGAAAAAATATATCGTTACTACTCTACCTATAAAGATTTGGATGCAAAGATCGCCGCAGCCAGAGAAAAGGGAATGGCTCAGGCATTGTTTGTGCTCACCAACCAGAGTTCAGGCAATTATAACTACGATGTACAGCAAGCCATCAACCGTTTCAAGGTGTATGAGGACAATGGCAATTGGTTCAGGCTGTATAATGCCTATGACCCTAAAGAAGCGGATTTCACTGTAGAACTGGTGGTGCGCACCATAGAGGCATACCCCGACAAGGTGACCACTAACCGCTATGAAGAAACCAAGGAGATACAGGACGGCTTTGAATTCCTGTATGACGCTCAGGGTCATATTGTTAAAGATAGCCTTGGCAACCCGATAAAGGTGCCTGATTACAAAACAGTTTCTGTATTTGTTACAGAGACATGGCAGGAAAAAATCGCCACCATGAGCGGTGAGATATTGTATAAGGATGCAAACGGAAGAGTTATGCGCTCCATTCCTGTTCGCAGCGATGCTGTGTTCCAAAATTATTATGCTACTGCAACCGGGTATTATGAAGCCCTCAGTGCGCAGTCGAAACAAAAAATTGGCGGTCAGCCCATTCCATTCCCGAGTGAAAATACTTTATTGCTGGATGCCGTTAAGCAGATGGAATGTAATGTCAATGATGTGCTGGAGGATTATAACGATGAATACTTGAACAGGTAAGTATGCTATCAAATTAACACTTGTCAAAAAACAATCATATACCTGCGGGTGAAAGGGCAAATCGGGGCATTTGCGTATTTTCACCCGCATTTATTTTAATTATGTTAAGAAAATCAATATTGAGTCTGACCCTGATATGTTTAGGATTTCTGGTCCGCGGTCAGCAATATACAGTTAGTGGTTATGTAACAGATGCGTCATCGGGCGAGCATTTGATCAGCGCAACCATTATCGATAAGCGTGATTATGCCGGTACTATAGCTAATAATTATGGGTTTTACAGTCTCACGATATCCGGCGGCGATGCGCAAATTGTTTGTAGTTACATCGGGTATAACACTATTACTAAAAATATACACCTCGTTTCAGATACGGTGATACACTTTCAGTTAAAACCTGACTTGGAATTAGAGACTGTAATAGTTACCGCAGACAATGAAGACAAACTTCAGGATCGCACGCAGATGAGTACGATGGAGGTGCCGATTGAACAGATAAAAGCATTACCTGCCTTTCTTGGTGAAGTAGATGTATTAAAAACCCTGCAATTATTG
>JAIBBA010000096.1 GCA_019694895.1 Chitinophagales bacterium | reverse complement strand
TTGCGAAGTACAATTATGATGATGTGCAAAAACGTGCCATCAACCTGGGTCTCGATCTTCAAGGCGGTATGAGCGTGGTAATGGAAGTATCGAAGTACGATCTGATGAAACAGCTTACTTCTGATCCCAAAAACCAAAAATTCATTAAAGCACTCGATCAGGCTCGTTTACAAGAAGCTCAAGGACAAGGCGATCTTATTGAATTGTTTGCCGATAATTACCTCACAGCAAATCCGGGTGCACAATTAGTGACCTTATTTGCAAACAGCTCAAATGTTGACGATCTGCCGCGCAACTCTGATAACGACGCTGTAATCAGCTGGTTGAAAAAATCTGCTGATGATGGTGTTGAATCAACTTATACCAAACTCAAGGAACGTATCGACAAATTCGGCGTTACCCAGCCTTATGTTACCCTGCAAAAAAGCACCGGTCGCATCATGGTTGAATTGCCCGGTGTCGACAATCCAAAACGTGCCCGCGAACTCCTCCAATCAACAGCAAACCTTCAATTCTGGGGCGTTTGGCGTTATGAAGAAGTTGGTGGCGCTATCAACCAGGCAAATAATGTTTTAACTCAGCTAGAAGATATTGAAGCCCCTGTTTCCGGCGATACTGGAGTTACAGAAAATACTTCACCTGTAGATTCTCCGGCGGTTGCAGCAACAACTCCTGCCGGTGATGACAGTTTAGCTGCTAATGATGACACACTTTTAGCAGATAATGAAGAAGCTCAGACTGAAGACCTCGGCCCTTTGTCATCATTATTATTGGAGCGTTCAGATCCGGCAGCTATCGGTATGGTTGCTGAAGATGACACCTTCAAATTGATGAACTATTTCCGTATGGAAGAGGTTGCCAACGTTTTCCCTGAAGGTACCAAATTCATGCTGAGTGCTAAACCGGCAAAAGGTTCAAGAAATTATGATGTATATGCTATCAAGAGCAACGGTGATGATGATCAGCCACTGCTTGACGGTAGCGTAGTGAAAAATGCTTCTCCCGACCGTGATCAGGTTCAGAATATAGTGATCTCGCTGAGTATGAACACCGAAGGTGCGCAGATTTGGAAAAAAGTAACCGAGGCTAACGTTGGTAATTTTATTGCCATCGCACTTGATAATAAAGTATATTCTGCTCCACGCGTAAATGAGGCTATTCCAAGCGGTCGCTCTTCAATCTCAGGAAGCTTTACCGCTGAAGAAGCTCAAGACCTTTCAAACATTCTTGAAGTAGGTAAATTACCCGTTCCTTCTCGTATCGTACAAGAAGAATCGGTTGGACCTTCTTTAGGTGCAGAATCCATCCGTGTAGGTTTATTGTCAATGATTGCAGGTCTTATACTGGTAATCATTTTCATGGTGATCTACTACTCTACTGCCGGTATGATAGCTGATATCGCCTTGTTTGCGAATATCTTCTTCATCTTCGGTGCTCTGGCATCAATGGGTGCAACACTCACATTGCCGGGTATCGCAGGTCTCGTACTTACCATGGGTATGGCTGTGGATGCGAACGTAATCATTTATGAACGTATTCGCGAAGAATTAGATAAAGGTAAGAGCATGATTAAAGCAGTTGCCGATGGTTATTCAGGATCTTATTCCGCCATCATCGACGGTAACTTGACTACCCTCATCATCGCCATCATTCTGATGAATTTCGGAACAGGTCCGGTGAAAGGATTCGCAGTAGTGCTTACCATCGGTATCATCGCATCTCTCTTTTCATCCATACTTATTTCCCGCCTCATTATTGATGCAATGGTGAAGAAAGATCGCCCTGTAAAATATTATACCAGCTTCACAAAACATGCTTTCAAAAATGTGAAATGGAACCTCATGGGTAACCGCCGTAAAGGTTACTTATTCTCAGGTGCATTGACCATCATCGGCGTGATTGTGATGTTTACCTCAGGATTTAATTTTGGTGTAGATTTCAAAGGCGGTCGCACATATACAGTGCGTTTCGAGGAATCAATCGATGCTGATAAAGTGCGCAATGAACTCGCTGATTTCGATCCGGGTGTACAAGTGAAAACTTTCAGTAGCTCCGATAAACTGAAAATCACAACCGGTTATATGATAGAAAATCCTGATCCGGGAACTGATACTATTGTTGCTCAAGAATTATACAAACAATTGGCTGGATTATATCACAACGTTGATTATAAAACCTGGGATAGCGATTTCAAAGAAAGCCAAATGAAAGTTGAACCTACCATTGCGACAGATATTCAGACATCTGCCTTGAAAGCAATCGGGTTGGCACTCATCGCTATCTTTATTTATATCGTATTCCGATTCCGCAGATGGCAATTTGGTGTTGGTGCTATCGCATCGCTGGTGCATGATGCATTTATGGTGCTGGCATTCTTCTCCATCCTTAAAAATGTAATGCCGTTCTCACTTGAAATAAATGAAACGTTCATCGCAGCAATTCTGACGGTGATTGGTTACTCCATCAACGATACGGTGGTGGTATTCGACCGTATTCGTGAGTATCTGAGAGAAAGTAAGGCCGGTTCAGTGCAACAAATTTTCAATACTGCGATAAATAATACATTAAGTCGTACCGTAATTACCTCAGGTACAACTTTATTGTCTATCTTAGTATTATTGATATTTGGAAACGAAAACATTCAAGGTTTTGCCTTCGCATTGTTTGTGGGTATCGGTTTTGGTACCTATTCATCTATCTTCGTAGCTTCTGCAATCGCATTAGATATGTATAAAAAAGAGGATCATCACAAATCTGCTGAAGAAATAATGAATTAAGCACACCACTCTGACTAAGCGAAAAACCCCTGCTTCCCACAGGGGTTTTTCTTTTGTATGCATGTGCGGAACAATTTTTGTTTACATATCAGTAAACACGCATCTTTACGTTTATAATACTGTAATGAGATCTATCATCACCACCATACTAGTGGCTATATGCCTTACTGCAAGTGCACAGCCTGTTACTGAGGCTACAGCCTCCAATAAGGCTCTGAAATACCTTAACGAAGGCGTTCAAAGAGGAATGGGCAAATATTACGATAAAGCGATCGAGAGCTTTCAAAACGCTATCAAAGAAGAGCCAAACTTCATCACGGCTTGGGTTTACCTTGGCGATACCTACCGTATGTTAGGAAATGATTCCATGGCGGCTGATACCTATATCAAAGCACTGGATATCGATCCTGATCTGAATAGCATCTATTTCAAACGGCTGGCAGAGGCTGAAGCTAATATCGGCCAATATGAGGAAGCATTCGATCATATCAATCTATTCCTGCAAGATCCTGATGTGAAAGGCTCACTCAAAACCGAGGCATTACATCAGAAAAACAATTACAACTTTGCTAAGGAAGCGATCAAATCTCCTGTCGACTTCAACCCTGAAAACATGGGCCCGGAGGTAAACTCTGATTTTCCTGAATACTTCCCATCCATTTCTGTTGATGGCAGCGTGCTCGTGATGACCCGGCGTATTGATGACGTGATCAGCCTCGGACCCGGAGATGCCAGACCTATCGATAACGAAGAATTCTTTATCACTTATTTCCGTGATGGCGCATGGACTACCTCGGAAAATATGGGAGCGCCCATCAATACCAAGCTAAATGAAGGCGCACAATGTATCTCTGCAGACGGTAGATCCCTGTTTTTTACAGCTTGCGATAATGTAGAAACCGGTTATGGTAGCTGCGACATTTACTATTCATATCGCATTGGCAATCAATGGACTGCACCTGAGAACTGCGGCACTATCATCAATACCGGTGAATGGGAATCTCAACCTTCAGTGACAGCCGATGGTCGCGAATTGTTCTTCAGCTCGGCACGCTTTGGCACCGTTGGAAGCTACGATATCTGGTCGGCAAAAATGGGTGATGACGGCTATTGGGAAGAACCGGTGAACCTTGGAAATGTAATCAATACCCCATACTCAGAACAATGCCCGTTTATTCACCCCGACGGCAAAACATTGTATTTCTCGAGCGACGGTCACCCGGGCATGGGCAGAGAAGACCTCTTCTACTCCACACGTGACGCAGCAGGAAACTGGTCGAAACCTAAAAATCTCGGCTACCCGATTAATACCCCGAATCAAGAAATCAGCCTAAGTGTATCTGCCGATGGCAAGACGGCATTTTTCTCTAGCGATAGGAATAAGGCACCTAAAGACCTTGATATCTTCACATTCCAGCTCCCTGCGCAGGTACAGGCAGATCCAGTAACATGGGTGCGCGCAACGGTGACAGATGAACGTACCAAATTACCACTTAAAGCTAATGTGCAATTGGTTGATATCGCTACCGGAAATACTATTGTTACCTCTACCTCCGATCCCGGCACCGGTGAATTCCTTATCGTGTTACCTGTCGGATTCGAATATGGCCTGTATGTGCAACGAGAAGGGTATTTATTCCACTCCGAAAACTTTAGCCTCCTCAATGTGTTGCCCGATGCCCCATTCGATATTAATGTGGCTTTACAACCCATCAGTCAGGGAGAGATCCTTACGCTGAAAAATATTTTCTTCGAAACGGCATCCGCTGAAATCCTTCCTATATCTGAGCCTGAGCTGAATAAAGTAGTTGATCTGATGAAGAAAAATCCCGGTATGCAGGTGCGCGTAAATGGACATACAGATAATATCGGTACGGAAATTGATAATCAAAAATTATCACAGAACAGGGCAAACAGTGTGAAAGCATACCTCGTAAGCAAGGGTATTGAAGACGCACGTATCAGCACCATGGGTTTTGGTGAATCTAAACCCATCGATACCAATGCCAACGAAGTAGGTCGCGCTAATAACCGACGCACTGAAATTGAAATCCTGCGCTTGTGAGGTGCACGTGTAATTTAAATGAATTTAACACCGGCGATGAAACAAAGGATTTAAATTCACTGTTAATGATACACTATAAAACCTTGCTATATGCCGATCGATATCTCAACACCAATTCCGGTGATCGATGGTGAAAAGATCACTCGTGAAGAATTCGAACGCAACTATGTTCACCCCCAAAAACCGGTAATCTTAAGAGGACTCTGGAAAAATTATCCGGCTTACCACAAATGGAACTACAACTTCTTTAGAAAATCCATGGGCGATTTGGAAGTCGGCCTCTACAGCAGCAAACAAGCTGATCCGAGCCAAACACTTTCAACGCCGACAACAAAAATGAAATTCAGCGAATACCTGAAACTCATTGAAACGGAGCCTACCGATTTGCGCTTATTCCTCTTCCCTATTTTCAAACACAAACCCGAGTTACTTCACGACTTTGACTATCCTCCAATCACTAAAGGATATATCAAATTACCATTCATGTTCTTTGGTCCGAAAAACAGCATCACACGCATGCATCAGGACATCGATATGAGCAATGTGTTTCTTACACAATTTGAAGGAAGAAAACGCGTGGTGCTATTTCATCCCAATCAGTCAGACCTGTTGTACAAGCTCCCTTTCAATGTGCATTCTACAGTAGATATCGAACATCCTGATTATGATATTTATCCGGGATTAAAATATGTGCATGGCATGGAAGGCATACTTGAATATGGCGATACATTATACATGCCTGCCGGTTATTGGCATCATATCGAATATGTTGAAGGCGGATATGGATTGAGTGTTCGCACCTTAGCCCCCACTCTTGCCCTTCGATTGCGCGGTGCATATAATTTGTTGATACAACGCAAACTCGACGACATCCTTCGTTTCCTTTTTGGAAAACGTTGGTTCGAATTGAAAAAGCGTATAGCCCACGATCGTGCAAACCGTGCCATTGAAAAAATATTGCGGGATGAATAGGAAAATCACAATCAACACAATCCGGCATTGTATTGATGATAATTAGGCGATGTGAACGATTCCGTCCTGAAGATATGTTGATGCAACATAAAACACTATCTTCATGACATGTGTCTGATCAGTTTTGCCTTCCAATCGCATCCTGAATTTCCGCTTATTTTAATCGGCAACAGAGATGAATTTTATGCTCGCCCTACTGCGAATTTACACCAGTGGGAAAATACCACAATTCCCGTTTATGGCGGTCGCGATTTGAAGGAAGGAGGCACCTGGATGGGCATGAATACTCAAGGCTCATTTGCAGCGCTTACCAACTATCGCGATCCCGCTCACATGGCCGACGATAAGCCTTCGCGCGGCAACCTTTTGCGTGATTTTTTGAGCGGCGATATACCATTGGAGGAATTTCATCGACTATTGCGAAGCAGAGGGACAGCTTACAACGGTTTTAATATCATCTACGGCAATTGCGAAGAGTTATATTATTACAATAATATCCAACAACAATTGCGTCAATTATATCCCGGTATTTATGGTTTGAGCAACGCCTTTCTTGATACTCCATGGCCAAAAGTGCTCAAGGCTAAGGACGCCCTGCAAAGGAATCTGCATATATCCAATAACGAAGATCAATTGATACATGCATTTACCGACATTTCAGAAGCCGATGATGCTGCCCTACCCTCAACGGGAGTAAGCCCTGAATGGGAGAAAAAACTGTCGGCCATGTTCATAACTTCGCCCTCCTACGGTACCCGATTAACTACATTTGTAAGTATCGATAACCGGCGAAATGTGGTATATCGCGAAAAAGGATACGTTCCTGAAGCTGATACACGTTTCACCTTTAATATTCAATAAGATATCTGCTACATGCGCAATTGTTTCCGGAAATATGGCTGTATCTGGGTGTTGTTGGTATGCCTCAACTGCATGCATGTAAACAAAGCATCCGGCCAGCAGTATTTCCTTAAAAATTATAGCCTGAGCGATGGTTTAGCAGGGATTTCCGTTTCAAGTATCATCCAGGATTCAAGAGGATATATCTGGATTGGAACCATGGACGGCGGATTATCCCGCTTCGACGGAAAAACGTTTGTTAACTATACCAAACACGATGGTATCGGCGATAATGCCATCACCTGCCTGTACGAAGACCGCAGCGGGAATATATGGATAGGAACAGAAAATAATGGCGTCACAAAATTCAATGGTTTTGAATTCGAACACTTCGATGATCCCGGTATTAACGCTGTCGACAAAATCTATAGCGACACCTCCGGTAATATCCTCATTTATACGTTCCCTGATCTCTACAAGATTAAAGGCGACAGTATTATCCTTTCAAGCAAACGCAATAGCGAATACGGACTGCAAAATTTCCTGCTAGCGGGCGGACCTAAAGCCGTAAAAACAATTATAGACAAACGAGGCAATAAATGGGTAGCAAGCCACGCAGGCATTTCCTTTGTGCCGAAATCATTTGTTGATACAGATGATCAATATGCACATGCAGAACATTTTATCCTCAATCCTGAAAATCCTGAAGAACCGGCATCATGTATCATGCAGGATCGTGAAGGGAATATTTGGATAGGCACTCCTTTGAGCGGTGCATTTATGTTTTACGATGGTGCATTTTCAAATTTCAATAATCTTCCTTCACTTCGCAATACATACATCACTGCATTCACTATTGCCAACAATGCCTTGATCATTGGCACACCAACAGGAATAAAAGAATTTATTTACGATAATACTGCCGATGCCTCCGGGGCGCAAAATCGCATGTATCGCGAAACGCCTGTTCAATTTCCCGGGTTCACTTCTACATCTCGCATCAACGCCCTCTATAGCGATCCATCAGGCGATTGGATTGCGGCAGATGAAAATGGAAATATTCTCATCCACAATAAAAAACCGCAGGTAATTCGTATTCCTGAAATTCCTGAATATGCCATTATTACTGCAATCTCTTCTGACGCAGAAAATAATATTTGGGTAGGCACCGACAGAGCAGGAATTTTTATCTGGAATAACGGATTAAAAGCACATTATACCGGCGACAGCTTAATAATCTCAAATGCTATCACCGCACTTTATCGCGATGCACAACATGCTATCTGGATAGCAACTATGGATGCCGGTGTGATGAAATATGAAAATGACAAATTCACGGCATTTACCTATTTTGATAATGGCCTCATCAGCAATAATATTTCATGCATAACGCAGGATGCAAACGGAATGATGTGGTTCGGAAGTCCTGATGAAGGTATTTGCAGTTTTGATGGTAGCGGTTTTGCATTTTATACCGACAATGATGTGCTTACCTCCAATAATGTAAATGGCATTACATTCGACATACAAGGAAATTTATGGGTTGCATTAAATGACGGTGTAGATCACCTGACGTTCAATGCCGATTCTAGTATCACCACAAAACATTTCGATGCCTATGACGGCTTTACAGGCATCAGAAATAATAGGAATACCATCATTGCTACTACCGATGGCCATGTATGGTTCGGTACTGTGAATGGATTATTTCGCTATAATCCGGAGGAAGACGTTTTCAGTATTACCAAGCCTGTGATTGAATTGCGCAATATCAGATTGTATTATGAAAATCCGGATTGGGCCCTATACAGCGATTCAATAGGCGGTTGGTATAATTTGCCGGTAAATCTACACCTCCCCTACGATCAAAATCATGTCACCTTCGATTTTAGTGCCATTTTCTTTTCGGTGCATGAAAAAATTCAGTATGCCGTAATGCTCGAAGGCTTCGACGACACATGGCAGAATATCGGTACCGGAACTTCCATGACTTATTCAAACCTCAAACCGGGCAATTATACATTTCAGGTACGTGCACAAAATGCTGACGGCGTATGGAGTGATCCTGTCACATATAAATTTTCTATCAGCAAACCATTCTGGCTTACATGGTGGTTTATTGTGATGGCTGTTGTAGTTGGATTGAGCATCATCGCCATTTTATTCTGGTGGCGAAACAGAAGATTCCGCATTCAGGCAAAATTATTGGAGCAGACTGTAATGGAACGCACCGCCGAATTGGAAAATCAAAAAGTGATGGCTGAAAAAGCCGCCTGGCGTGCTGAAAGATCTGAAAAAGCAAAAGAAGAATTCCTCGCCAACATGAGTCATGAGATCCGCACACCTATGAATGCCATTATGGGTATGACGCGACTGCTGCTCGAAAAAGAACCTAAATCGGAACAACTAAAATATCTAAAAGCTATTCGCCAATCTTCTGATAATCTGTTGGTGATCATCAATGATATTCTCGACTTATCAAAAATTCAGGCAGGAAAGATGGAATTGGAAAAAATTCCGTTTAATGTACGGTCAGTGCTCAATAATATGGCCGAGATCATGAAATTTAAATCAGACGAAAAGAAATTAGACTTCAAAGTAATCATTGACCCTGCAGTTCCCGAATTTATTACCGGCGATCAGGTGCGATTAAATCAAATATTGATAAATCTGACAGGAAATGCCATTAAATTCACCGACCATGGACATGTATATGTGTATTGCAAAGCTGTTTCCATAAATGAAAATACAGCTACTGTTTCCTTTGATGTAGAAGATACGGGAATAGGCATAGCAGAAGATAAATTAAACAGTATATTCGAGTCATTCTCGCAGGCTGATGTAGCTACCACGCGCAAATTTGGTGGAACCGGATTGGGATTAAGTATCAGCAAACGCCTCACAGAACTTGCAGGTGGCGAAATGCGTGTTTCAAGCACTGAAGGAAAAGGTTCAGTGTTCAGTGTAGTAATACCATATCCGATAGCACAAGAGATGGCAAGTAGCAGTGAAGAAGATCATGCTGCCGATATTGCCATCGCCACAAATTTACAAGCGCGCATTTTGTTGGTGGAAGACAATATGTTTAACCAGATGGTAGCTACCGACAGCATCAACGACATGTTCCCGAAAGCGGAACTCGTTGTTGCCGATAATGGTCAAATTGCCGTCGATAAAATTGTGGCTGAACAATTTGATGTGGTGCTTATGGATGTACAAATGCCTGTGATGGATGGATATACTGCGTCCAGAACCATTCGCGCCTTGCAAGATGAACAAAAAAGCAAAATCCCCATTATCGCCATGACCGCATCAGTAATTAAAAGTGAAGTAGATAAGTGTTATGAAAGCGGCATGGATGATTTCATTGCCAAACCATTTGATAAAGACCTCCTCCAACTAAAAATAATTAAATATGCTCACCGCGATTCCTGAAATGATAGCAACGGTACTCATCGTTGACGCTCCATCATGGTCGATGTGGATCATCTATACACTGATCATCGTTTTCGGTGCATTGGTAATTGCCTTCATGATCCGAAAACGCATGCGCGATGCCGCATACGATCAGCGTGTGCTGCGCGAAAAAGTGCGCGATAAAACACGAGAACTGGAAATGGAAAAAGAACGCGCCGAACAATCTGAGCGCGTGAAAGAACAGTTCCTCGCCAATATGAGTCACGAAATCAGAACACCGCTGAATGCTATTTTGGGGATGACTCGTCTGCTCCTAGATAAAGAACCACGCAACGATCAATTTAAATATCTCAATAGCATAAAACATGCTTCCGATAATCTGCTCGTCATCATCAACGATATCCTCGACCTCTCAAAAATCGAAGCCGGAAAAATAAATTTCGAACGCATACCATTCCGCCTCCGCAACGAACTCCAGGCCGTGGTCGATACCGTGAAAGTAAATGCCGATGATAAAGGATTGGCATTGAAATTGGATATAGCTGATGCAGTGCCGGATTCACTAAGCGGAGATCCGTATCGCCTCAACCAAATATTATTAAATCTGGTAGGCAATGCCATCAAGTTCACAGAAAAAGGCAGCGTTACCATCAAAGCAGAATTGTTGTCTTCAGATAATAATAAAGTCGATATGCAATTCAGTGTAATTGATACCGGAATAGGCATCGCCAAAGATAAATTGGATTATATCTTCGATATGTTCACGCAGGAATCGAGCAGCACCACAAGAAAATTCGGTGGCACAGGACTCGGACTTGCTATCTGCAAAAAACTGGTCGAATTACAAGGTGGCGAAATAGCCGTAAGCAGCACTGTTGGAACAGGATCGCAATTTAAATTCCGCATTAGTTACGACAAAGCCGAAGAAAGCGCTGACACCGGCGAAGAAAAATCTACTGGTACACAGCGCAATTTGAGCAACCTGAAAATATTGCTGGCTGAAGACAATGAATTCAACCAAATGGTAGCCGTAGACACTTTAGAAGGCGCCATTCCCGGAGCAAAAGTTGACGTTGCCCAAAATGGCAAACTCGCAGTGGAAATGGTGATTGCAAACGACTACGATCTCGTGCTCATGGACATCCAAATGCCTGAAATGGATGGTCACGAAGCTACGCGCACCATCCGCTCTAATACAGACGCAAGGGTGAACTCCATTCCCATCATCGCCATGACCGCCAGTGTGATCAAAGCCGAAGTAGACAAATGCTTTGAAAGCGGCATGAACGAATTTGTGGGCAAACCCTTCAATGTAGAAGAATTACTAGACAAAATAGCAAAAACCATTTCTCCGTTATAAATTCGCACATCATGGAGTCGTACAACCG
>JAIBBA010000095.1 GCA_019694895.1 Chitinophagales bacterium | reverse complement strand
AAATAATCCCCTCCGCTGCGTTTACCGAATTCTGCATAACATTTGATCTGTTGGTTAAAAGATTTATCGCCAAACCAAAGTAATTTGCCATCACCGCTGGTGCTGTGGAATGATCGTGTTGCAGGGTCCCAAATGAGTTTCAACCCTGATACAAAAATACTTGCAGGGCAATCTTTAGGACGTGTGAGATAACCTTTAGATGTGATATCGCTCATTGCTTTGTTCATTGATTTTTCATCTAAAAGATCAAGAACGGCAGAGGTGATTTGTTGTTCAATATTGTAATCTACTGGAGCTGCGCCTGCATCATTGTTTGATGCGAGCAACATATCGCCAAGTTTATTCATCAATTCCTCCGGCAATGGAATATCGAATGTAACGGTAGCTTCCATTCGATAATTATTATTGTTTGGACGTTTGATGATGGTTCCATAAGCCTTAGTATCACACATATCGGTTTTCAAACCCATGCGCAAGCGACCTTCGCAGAATAAGGCACCGGTTTTATCATTGTATTTCATGATAGAGCCCGGCAGGGTAGGGTCGTTAAGTTTATCGAGGTTGCCGAAATAAAATGTCTGATCTGTTTCATTATAATAACCTTTTCCGCGAGCAGAGAACACCATGTAATCACCCATGCTGGCGCGTTTACCCATAATGTTGGTATACAATGCTGCAGTATCATTAAATCGGAAAATTCCGGCATATACTGAGTCATCGCGCTCGGTTACGGCATCATTTAAATTGAATACCGGATTTTTCGGATCAATTGGAGTGTCGATATGGAACCAGCTTGTGCGAATATTTGCTGTGTCGGTTACCACAAGTTTTGCATAACCACGATACTTAAGAAATTTTTCATTAGAATATAATTCTACCGGTCCCTTGAACAGTACTTTGTTTTCCAACTCAAAGTTTGCTGTGTCTTGCACATAACCTTTTGCCAAAACGTGAGCTACAGTAACTTCCATGATGGTATCGCGAACCTTAAATACATTCATGCTCTCGATAGGAATGTTTTGCTTTTTACCTTGTGGTGATTCGTAAGTGTAATTACCGGTTCCACTCATTTGTAAACGTCCGCTGATATTTACCACGCAATTATCAAGATAGTGCCAGTAATTCAAAGTATCGCCCTTGATCTTGGCATAATACAGCGTTCCCATCTTCGCACCTTTTTCAATCTGCACTTTTCCTGAATCCGGAATCACCTGTACATCGGCAATATTGATTAATGGAACGCCTTCAGCTTTTAACAAGTAAGTATTAAGATCGAACTTACCTGCCTTGGCCTGAAACATTAAGCTGTCCTGACCATCGTTGGTCGAATAGAAGTTGGCATATTCTTTTGTCGATTTGAAATTTACTACGCGGTCGTCCATTATCCAATCAAATACATTCATATCTGTTTTGTATTCGTTGTATGGTAATTCAGTCATAATGGTATCTGAATTCGCCTTAAAGTGTCCAATGCGCTCTTTAAAATCTAAATCTGAATTTACATTATCAAGCTTCAACGCTACCAGATCCGGCGTTACCTGTCCGATGGTAACTGCTGACGTATCGGCTTTGGCATTATTAGCGAGATATTTAAATTGATTGGAAGTGAGTTTTACTTCTCCCCAGTTCATGATGCCATCGCCACGCAAGCCTTTTGATGTTACAATTGCTGTTCCCTTCAATGTGGCTTGATTCTCAAACATATTAAATGGTGCTGTTCCCTGTGAAACAATCATCTGATCTTCATATGGTAACCACCTGGTGCTCACACCGCTATTTGTTACAGCAGGAAATTGTATTCCACTTTCAGTTTTCTTGACAACAAAATCATCAACTTTGGCAATGGTTGAATCCGGGAAAAACAGGATGTCTTTAGATTCAGAAGTAGAAGCCATAAAATCAATCGTTCCCGATCCTCTGAAACCGGCGTTACTGAGATAAATATTGCCATTGTATTTACCGGTTTTTCCATAAGTAGGATATCCACCCGGAGGAGTCACCGTTTTAAAACCTAATGACCTGTCCTCTTGAAGCTTTAATCCCTCCCTGAAATCGGGGAATATACCTGCAGAGATCATCGTTCCATCAAACTTGACCTTTCGATAATCCAGTGAATCGGAACTCTCTAAAGTAAATGGGTCTAATTTGAAATAGAATGCTTCTTTGTCATACACATTGTTAAATACGTTTGGCTTGTCATAATCTGCTACGGAATAATCATAAGTGGTGAATATGGAATATTCAGGATAGCGCACCTTGCTCGATTTGTTATCCGTTTTATCAATTTGCAGTCGACCTGACGAAACACTGATATTGGTATTTACCGGCAGATAAAGTGGATTGCCATTATCATCGATTGCAGTGCTTTCAACATAAAGGATCATGGAGTCCACCTTGTTCATTTTGATGCTGAAGGTGTCGTAGCTGAAATAGAAATTGTTTCCTTTGAAATCTATGTTACCGGAAACAATGGTGCCATCAAACAGCATGTCGCGATTCTTTTTCATGGTAATTTGATCATTGCTGGGATAAATCAAAACGAATTGAGAATCGCTGAGATAAAATTGACGGATACCATTGATGGTTAAATCGTAATTCACCAGGTTGAGCTCTGAGTTAGAACCTTTGGTAACTGATGGAATATTGATAATGTCGTAATCTTTTTTTCCTGCAGAAGCTAATACATAATTGATGGTTTTATCCTTTACATATACAAGTTCATGTTCCTTGTCGTAGTAGATAAATCCTTCTTCCACTAATTGCAACAATAAACTTTGAACGCCATCAACAGTAAGGCTAGGGTTGAGTTCTTTCGCCAGCGCCAAAGTCGGAATCACACGTGTTTTATAGGTCTCGCAATAGCGTTTTATTTTCACCAGCGGTTGATATGAGGATACACCTCGCACGCGATCAAATAATTTCGCACTGAATAAATCCTGACTTTCATACCAGCTCATTTTATTTCCTGCGCCGGTGATGTTTTTCATTTTGATAATGGTATCGCCGAGTGTCCAACTGAGATTATCAACCTTTGCATCAACCTTATGGTAGGAACTATAGTACATAAGGCTAGAAAATCCTTCATCCTGCCTTGTGATGTTTACAGTCCCCAACATGCCATCATAGCGAATAGAGGCATCATGGTGATAAATTGAATCGGTTTTCGCAACACGTATCATCACTTCTGCATCTGTTGAATAAATCGAAGTTTCCGGCTCAACCAGAAACACCTGCGATTTAGCTACCAACGCTTCCTTCCCTTTAGGATCTTTGAATGTCATCACAGCAGGAATGCTATCGCTTCCGGATCCAATGATTTGGCGACCCTTGAGTAAAAATCCACCTTTGTAATCAACATTTGTCATGATGTTTTTTACAACCAGTTCATGATCGTATGACCTGAATTGCGGATAATCGCTTTTGTCTACTTCGTTATTCGTTGTGAGGTGATCTTTGAGTTGACCAATCAATGGCTTTCCGAAAAGTCCGCCGAAATATAAGGTTGCAGAATCGGCGATATATTCATTAGATTCTGTATTCACAATATATTTGCGCAATTTTCCATAAGCGATAGAGCTATCGAGTCCGGCGCGTGCCCATGTAACATAACCATCGCTGCCACGCCACTCTTTTTCGAGCGGATAATACACACCTTTGGTGGCACTGATATTCATGGTATCACCTTTGGTAAATGCATATAATCCTGTTTCAGGAAAATGCACTTCCGGTACATCGCCATTCAAAATGAATTGATATTCAAAAGAGGTATAGCACCATGATTTTGTCGGCGTTGCGTTCAGTGCATTTTTAGAGAAAAAATCAGACGAGAATTCCAGGAAGCGATTGTAGGTTACATAACTTCCTTTTTTCGATTTATCGAGAATGGCATTGGTGATCTCCATCCACTCGGCATAGCGATCGAACAATTGTCCGGATTTTGCAAAGGCTACAGTCGCATCTAATACGGCAACAAATTGCGGAGTGGGCTTCATATTGCGCTCCTTCATTTTATTGCACAAGGTGATCACCAGATCGAGTTCTTCGGCAGTGATATTGGTGGCTTCCAACTCTTTGGCAAAGCGATTATAACTGTCTTTTCCGATCTCATTGTTGTTTGCCTTCATGAAATCGTCCAGATCTTTCATGAATTGCACAGGATCAGTAGAAAAGGTGGTGACCTGCGAATAGCCGGTACACCAAAGACTGATTGCGATAAGGAGAAGTCCACAATATTTCATGCCGTTAATTTAAAGTACACAGGGAATACCTGCGGTATTCAAAACGTAGATAACCCCTTTACAGTATGGGATTAACACAAATTAAATGCCTGAATTATGGGCTAAAGTGCCTATACATTCTGAAAAACGGCGCAAACCCAGTCGTTGCGCACTTGTGTGGAAATTAATTGAAAGAAATACCTGGCAGCCTCTTTTTCCACATCTTGTAAGTCGCGGATAAACATGCCGCTCACTATCAGCAGTCCTCCCGGTTGCAAACAGCGGAAAAACAGTTGGATATGCTCCAAAATGATGTGTTTATTGATGTTTGCCAATATTATATCAAAAGTCTTGCCCTCCATCAGGTCTAATCCGCCCAATTCAGCATGAACACTGTCTATTACACCGTTGATCGCAATATTATCAATGGCATTCCGCCAGGCCCATTCCTCATTGTCAACGGCAAATACATCGGCGGCTCCTTTTTTGGCAGCTAAAATGGCTAATATTCCTGTTCCGGTGCCGGCATCCGCAACGCGCTTGCCCTTCATTTGAAGTCCCAGTATCTCCTGCGACATTAAAAATGTTGTTTCATGGTGTCCGGTGCCGAAGCTCATGCGTGGCTCGATGATGATATCGTAGGTGACATCCGGATCAGCTTCGTGGAATGGTGCTCTGATGAGACAATCCTTTCCGACACGAATAGGCTCGAAATTTTTTTCCCATTCCTCATTCCAGTTTTTTGGTGCTATTGCCTGAAATGACCAGGTAAATACAAACCTGTCCTGAAGATCATTGAGAAAATGTGCAATCGCACTTTCCAGATGGTCTTCCTTGCGGATATAAGCACTTAATTGAACATCATTGTGATCGAAAGTATCAAATCCCTTGTCGGCTAGTAATGCTATTAAAATTTCAGCAGTTTGCTCGTCCGACGTGGTGAAATTGTATTCGAGGTATTCCATGATGCAATCAGGCTGCGTAAATAATACCTGTAAAATCTGATGCAACAAGACTCGCACCACCTACAAGACCGCCGTCTATATCGGGCTGTGAAAATAATTCAGCTGCATTACCCGGTTTTACACTGCCACCATAAAGTATATGCATCTGATCAGCTACTTTTCCGTCAAATAATTGTCGTAATGTTTCGCGAATAAGTGCATGCATTTCCTGGGCTTGTTCCGGAGAAGCGGTAACGCCTGTGCCAATTGCCCAAACCGGTTCATATGCGATAACGATATTTGACATTTCATCGGCATTAAATCCGCTCAAGGCCTCGGTAACTTGTTTGCGTACGATGTCAAAATGCTGACCGGCATTTCGTTGGTCCAATGTTTCACCACAACAATATATGGCGATCAATTGATTGGATAATGCAGCGCGAATTTTTTTATGAATGAGTGTGTCATTTTCATGATGATAGGCTCTGCGTTCGCTGTGACCTAAAATCACAAATTGTGCTTCCACACTTTTAATCATCGCAGCACTTATTTCTCCGGTATATGCGCCTTCCTTATGTTCACTGCAATTTTGTGCACCAAAACTGATTCCACGATTGTGATAATTGTGAATAATCATAGGTAATATCACTGAAGGAGGAGCTATCCAAACTTCTACATTTTCTTTTGGCGATTGCACTGCTAAAGCATGTGTCAGTGTACCAATGGTTTCCATCGCTTCAGGAAGTGTTTTGTACATCTTCCAATTCCCTGCAACAATTTTCTTTCTGCTCATAGTTGTATTATTTATGCAGGAATATCAATTGACCTTTCCTGTATTTTTCACTTAATTCATAAATGGTGGTGAGGATTTTAATGTCCTCTGATGATAAATTTAATTCGCGTCGTGACATCACAGTTTTTGTTGTGGTTAGTGCATCCTTCAGCTTATAGGTGACGAATCCTGCTGCACCGCCCCAGCTGAAAGAAGGAATGAAATTGCGCGGAAAGCCATCGCCGAAAATATTGGCATGCACACCTACAACGGTTCCGGTATTGAACATGGTGTTGATGCCGCACTTGCTGTGATCGCCCATGATTAAACCGCAAAATTGTAATCCTGTTGAGGCAAATTTTTGAAGCGAATAATCCCATAATTTCACTTCGGCATAGGTATTTTTCAGGTTGGAACAATTGCTGTCGGCACCTAGATTACACCATTCGCCAATAACACTGTTTCCTACAAAGCCGTCATGCGCTTTATTGGAATATGCCATGAATACACTATTGTTGATCTCGCCACCAACCTTACACCATGGACCTATGGTTGTGGCGCCATAAATTTTCGCACCCATTTTTACTACGCTATGTTCACCTAATGCGAATGGTCCTCTGATCATTGAACCTTCCATTATTTCAGCGTCTTTTCCAATGTAAACAGGTCCTGTGGTGGTGTTTATGATTGATGCATGAATGACGGCCCCTTCTTCAATGAAAATATTATCGCCAATAATGGTATTGCCTGCCGGAATTGCAGCACTCTTTTTTCCTGCCGTTAAGCGAGCAAAATCAGCCCTTAATACTGCGTCGTTATGTTGAAATATGTGATATGGTCTTGAAATACAAATGCAACTTCCGTTGTAATGCATTTTATTCAATCCTGCAGCGTGTTCATTCAGCGACATACCCGAAAAATAGCGCTCACCGCTTCGCACCGCTAATATGTCTTCACCTGAAATTAATACGTCGTTGGTTTTTAATGATGTGATGGCTGCAATAATTTGTGCATCAGGAATCAGACCACCATAAATGTACAGATTGTCATCGCCATAACGAACCGGAAATTTGCCTTGCAGATAAGGTTCCGCTAAAAATGAATATGTACCATTTACGGAGGAATTCCATTTTTCGGCAATAGTATCTATGCCGATGCGAATACCGGCTACAGGTTTTGTAAAAGTGAGTGGTAACAAATGCTGCCAACGCTTATCATCGAAGAGTATAATGTTCATGATGCGACAAATTTAAATGAAAAACCCCTTCTGCACACAAGGTACGGAAGGGGTTTAATAGGTTTTAGCCGATTATTATTTCTTGGCGTATTTTTTATTGAATTTCTCGATACGACCTGCTGTATCAACAAACTTCATCTTACCGGTGAAGAATGGATGGCTGGCGTTGCTGATCTCTAATTTGATCAGGGGGTATTCATTACCGTCTTCCCATTTGATGGTTTCTTTGGTGTTAGCAGTTGACATACCTAACCAGGCAAAGTCTACGCTGAAGTCTTTAAATACTACCGGACGATAATTTTCGGGATGAATGCCTTTTTTCATAACTACTGTTAATTGAAGGTGCAAAGGTACTGCTTTTTTTTCATTCCCGGAAATTATTTCCCGCAATTTATGCGTATACTTGTAGTATGACGGGCACAACCATGCACTGGAGAACTTTTAACGGCAGGACCATCGACCGGCCGATAGAGGAGGAGGTGCGTGAAACTATTGAGCGGGAAACGGCTGCAGGCAATAAACTGAAGGTCTGCATAGGTTCCGACTCGCAGGTTTATGGGCCTATCATAGAGTTCGGCACCGTCATTGTGTTTCTGCGCGAAGGCAGAGGCGGGTTTATGTATATCGCCAATGAAACCTCCAAACAACGTATGAGCCTGAAAGAGAGACTGTTACATGAGGTTTCAAGGTCAATTCAGGTGGCTTACGGACTATGCAATCTACTCGACGAATACCACGTTGATCTGGAGGTGCATGCCGACATCAATACGAATCCGCATTTTCAGTCCAATACCGCCCTCCAGGAAGCCATGGGTTATATCCTCAGCATGGGCTTTGTTTTCAGGGCGAAACCTGATTCTTTTGCCTCCAGCAGTTGTGCCAATAAGGTGGTCTAAAGGGTTGGCATCCTCAGTATAAAGTCCAGATAATCAAGCACTTCGTCGCGGCCAATGCGCTTTGTTGAAGAGGTTATGAACATAGGAGGCAGGTTTTCCCAGGTTTTAAGCATTTCCTTGCTATACGCACCGGGGGTATCGCCTTCGCCTTTGTGGCGTTTGTCTGTCTTTGTGAAAATGATTGCAAAGGGTATGCCATTTTCCCCAAGCCAGTTTGTGAATTCTAAGTCTATCTTCTGAGGTGGGATGCCGCCATCAATGAGCTGAAACACGCATTGCAGCTGCTCCCGCTTCTGCAAATAATCGCTGATCATGCTCTCCCAGGTGCCCCTCAAAGTCCTCGAAACGCGGGCATAGCCGTATCCGGGAAGGTCTACGAGATGCCATTGCTCATTGATGAGAAAAAAATTGATGGTCTGGGTTTTTCCGGGCTTCACACTCGTTTTGGCGAGCTCTTTGCGACCGGTAAGCATATTGATGAGCGATGATTTCCCAACGTTAGAGCGGCCGATAAAAGCGAATTCCCGCAGTCCGCCGGCAGGACATTTATTCGTTTCAACAAAACTTCCTTCGTATGTAGCTGTTTTAATAAGCACGCGGCAAAGGTACGGTTTCAAACACGAATTGACATCCTGATACCTGCATGCCGATATTTTACTACTACCTTTGCACCCGCATGTCGGAACCGGTAACTCCATATCATACCAAAGCCTCCAAAAAGGAGGAAGTGCGCAATATGTTCGACAATATTGCCGGTCGCTATGACTTGTTGAACAGGGTATTGTCGCTGCGTATCGACGTTTATTGGAGGAATAAGGCTGTTGCATTTCTCAAACCCTTTAAACCGGCTCATATTCTTGATGTAGCATGTGGAACCGGTGATTTTTCTATCGCGGCTTTGAAAACCGGTGCACAGAAGGTTACAGGCGTTGATATCTCAGAAAAAATGCTCGCCGCCGGAAGGGTGAAAATGAAAGAGCGTGGACTTGATGGCAAGATTGCTCTTGAAACGGGAGATTCTGAGCAATTGCAATATGCTACAGCCACCTTCGATGCCGCAACCGTTGCGTTTGGTGTTCGAAATTTTGAGCAACTGGATAAGGGTCTTGCAGAGATGCAGCGCGTGCTTAAACCCGGAGCTCCAATTGTGATCCTGGAATTCTCCAAACCGCGTGTGTTTCCCGTTAAACAACTCTATCACTTCTATTTCAGCACAATACTTCCGCTAATAGGTCGTTTAGTTAGCGGAGACGCAAGGGCATACACCTATTTGTTCGAATCAGTGTCGGCATTCCCCGATGGGAACGATTTTCTCGATCACATGAA
This sequence comes from Chitinophagales bacterium, assembly GCA_019694895.1. Taxonomy (GTDB): domain Bacteria; phylum Bacteroidota; class Bacteroidia; order Chitinophagales; family BACL12; genus UBA7236. The sequence continues at coordinate 2,176 of JAIBBA010000095.1, read as the reverse complement.
TAAAGCAGGATTTACCTCATGCGCTGCGAAAAGGCTAACGTTCGGAATATGTTCAATGTACACCGGTTTAAAAAAGGATTGATCACATTGCTGATGCTCGTGCCATTCCTGTCGAAAGCACAGATGAATGTCACCGAATATGAGAATCGCTTCTCCATCAGGCCCTATCATTTTGGTATTTCATTGGGTTATAATTCTACAGACTTCAGAATAGCTTTTGCAGACCAGTTTATTGGTCATGATTCAGTAATGCAGGTGCTTTCCACTCCCGGTCCCGGCTTTAACCTCGGAATTTTAACAAATCTGCGCATGGGTAAATATTTCGACCTTCGATTTATTCCGACCCTGAGCTTCGCTGAAAAAAATCTTAACTACACTTATCGCAATGAGTCTACCTCTACGCAAACGGTGGAATCGCTATATCTGTGCATGCCTTTTGATGTGAAATTTAAAAGTGCTGCATATAAGGATATGAAAGTGTATGTACTTGGAGGCATGCAGTATACCTACGATTTCAGCTCCAATGCCGAAGCCCGAAACGCGGAAGGACTTGTTAAAATCAAACCCAATGATATTGCGGTCAATGCCGGATTTGGATTTGAGTTTTACTTCCCATATTTCATATTCTGCCCCGAAATAAAACTCAGTAATGGCATCGTAAACATCCATGCCGTAGATCCGCTGCTGCAGGAAAGCTATGTGATGGATAAATTACTTAGCAGAACGCTCTTGTTCTGCATACATATCGAAGGCTGATGGTTGCTGCATAGTATCTGAATGACAATTCTTTACCTTTACAGATAAAATAAACATCATTATGAAGAGAGTATTCCTCATCTGTCTGTTTTTTATTCCGGCAATCTTATTCGCCCAATCTACTATTTCGGTATCCGACCTTTGGGTGAATTATCGATTTTATCCGGCCGGTATTGACGACCTCCGCAGCATGCAAGACGGCGAACATTATACCGTGAATGAAAAAGGTGAAGCTATTGTGCGTTATGCTTATGCTGATGGGAAGAAGAGTGGTGACGTCTTTAACGTAAACCAGACAGGAGGTGCTGTTACTCAGTTTCAGGATTATCATTTTAATGCAGATGAAACCTCCATTTTGCTCACTACAGCATCGGAGCGCAGATATCGCTGGTCGTCGATTGATGAGAATTATATTTATAATACCAAAACACAGCAAACGATAAAATTATCTGACAAGGGTGGACAGATGTATGCCGATTTTTCGCCAAAGCAAAATCGCATAGCGTATGTAATTGATAATAATTTATATTATAAGGATCTGGATAATAATCGCGAATACGCTATTACCACTGATGGCAAATGGAATGAAATCATCAACGGTGGCAGCGATTGGGTATATGAAGAGGAATTCACTCAGGTGCGCTCATTTGCATGGAGCCCTGATGGCAATAAAATAGCTTATTACAAATTCGATGAAAGCGAAGTGCCGGAATTTGATATGATGACGTATAAGGGGCAATTGTATCCCAAAAATTATGAATATAAATATCCGAAAGTAGGCGAGAAGAACAGCAAGGTGGTGATTTATATTTATGATATCGCTACACAGAAATCTACTGTCGTAAATATTGCAAAACCTTATGAATACATACCGCGCATCAAATGGACAAACGATGGCTCTGCTTTGTGTGTATTTACGATGAACAGGTTGCAAAATGACCTTGAATTATTTCTTGCTGATCCGGCTACAGGTAACACCAGAAGCATGTTTCATGAAACAGCAAAATATTATTTAGAGATAAATGACGACCTTACCTTCTTGAAAGACAATAAATCTTTCATCTGGCGCAGTGAACAGGATGGTTGGAATCATTTATATCGCTATGATATGAATGGTAAGCTGATTAATCAGATCACTTCAGGAAAATTTGAAGTAACGCAAGTGCTGGGTATAAATGAAGAAAAAGGTGTGGTATACTATATGAGTACAGAAGAATCACCTTATGAACGTCATTTGTATGCAACGCAGTTAGATGGTAAAAAGACGAAAAAAATCACCTCTCGCAAAGGCAACAACAGCGTGAATTTCAGTACAGGGTTTAAATACTTTATCAATACCAATTCAACCTTTATGCAGCCTGATTATATCACGTTGTGTGATGGTGCAGGCAAAGAAATCCGCGTATTGGAAGATAATGCT